>CAZBWC010000180.1:0-1506 GCA_964495395.1 Microcaldota archaeon | reverse complement strand
CTTCTTCAGAACCAGCAAAAATATACCACACGATTCCCCCAACTACAACCAACAGCAAACCGAGCAACATCAAGCCTGTCAACTGGCCTTTGGACACACAACGCCTCTTTTTTTAGAGAAAGGAGAAATTGCTTATTTAAATGTTGACAGTTTCTGAGCGCTTACCTGCAAGATTTTGCCGCATTCTTGAATCTAGAAGAATTGCGGAGAGTCACAGACATGCGTTTCTAAAGCCAGCGTCACAGTCATTACAGGTAATTTCCTCAAATGTGCCTGAATCTATTGTGCCTTGCGTAGTCAAAATGTCCTTTGCGTTACCGCACGCAAATATGCCTTTAAATGTCCCCTCATCCACGTCTGCTGCTCTTATGCCCACCTCATTGTTATGCACATCCGCAGAGAATATGGTGATTTGTTCGGAATTATCTGCGTAAATTCCAGTTTCAAAGTTTTCGACAATACAGTTCATGATGCCAGTCTCGCCTATTCTTACCGCAATACCTGCTCCTTTTCCGCTTCCTCTTATAATGTTGTTTTTGCAGTCAACAATCACCTCTTCTGCAGTTATGTCAATACATACGCTATTTTCAGTATAGTTAATTTCGTTCTCAAGCACGTAACTGCCTGACTCCAAGATTTTAGTGCAGTTGTTTATTGTTTTTTGTCCAATAGGTGGAACTGCAGCAGACTTATAGCCCGGGTCCGGTGCCACTGATGTATAATTCATCAGTGCATATGCATCAGCTGATCCTTTTGAATCGCATATTTCAAAGCGAACCTCGTTCTTTCCCTCGTACATTAATCTCCAAATATCGTCAATTGGCTTTGGAAGGTCTATGCGATAACAACAGCCGTTGCAAGGCGAATCCGGATGTATGCACGAATGCATATGTTTTCCGCCACAACCAACATTATCAGCATAAAAGAACACCTTATTCATATACAATTTCATCGTATCATCGACCCAGACAATAGGCACAGTGCCATTCACAGGTATTCCTGGACTTGTGAAATAAATATCCCAGATAAATTGGCCAGCTCCGTTGCTTCTGCCGATTTTCTCAGAACTTAATACTGGAAATCCCGATGCGAATATCAGGGTTTGGTAATCAGAGAGCTCATTGTCTCTTGCATGGAGCTCAACACTTATTTGCCTTAATTTTTGCTTTCCTTTGCTTCCATCAAGCCGCGTATAGTTGTATTGAAATAATTCAGCAGTTAACAGGTCTTCTGATGTAATAGTATAGCTTGCTCCGTAATTCTTATTATTAACCCGGAGCTCATATGTGATGTTTACATCTTCATCAGGATCAGTGTTGTTGAGAATTATTGGATCTGGATTTTTAACGATAGAATGATTATATATTTTACAAGAATTTTCTACACGTAAGCGGGAATTGTTCTCAATCCATATCTTTGTTCCATTGCAGTATATGAAGTTATAAAGGTATGATTGGTTGATATAGAAAAGCCCAGGAGGCCTGTTGTCCCTCACCCACCTGAACT
>CAZBWC010000179.1:0-1520 GCA_964495395.1 Microcaldota archaeon | reverse complement strand
CCATAGAGTAAACCAACGTTTCGTATGCCGTTTATTAAGTTGGTTTACTTTAAAACCTACGCCTGCCTCAGTAGCACTGAGCTTCAAGCCTTCCCAGATACGCGCAGGCATCCTGCATACTTTCTCGGAGTGCTGTTCCGACAGGATCCCTATGATCTTTCCTCACCGTGGTTCTTTTTGTTATACCAGGGTCTAAAAACTCCATGCGGTATAAGCCTCCATCCCGCAAAACCCGTGTACCGTCAGGGGCGCGCAAAGAAGCAGCGTCGGCACCGGAAGATGCGAATAAAATAGAAACAACCCAAATCCAACCGCCTTCTTCCTTTGAATCATACTGCGCTATCCTGAACACCACACCACCATTCAAGCTGCTATTTCCTATCAAAAGGGACGCGAATCCACAAGCCTTTCAGCCTTTCTCATCGCTGCCATGTATGACCGGGCAGTGTCGCGCTCCCAGCCTCTGCCGCTGAAATTCACCTCAATAACCCTCTCATAGCCATGATGCTCGATTCCAACTTCAATGTGCCTTCTGATGTTGCGAAGCAGTTCTGCCCTGCCAGCTCCAGGGACGTATCCAAACCCTGTTACATGCATGCTTTCGGAAGCAAAGCAATACAACGGACCTTTTGGATAATCCTCATCCAGATACTTAACAGGATTCAGGCAAATAACCCCGACCTTCGGCTGCTCTGCGCGCTCAACCACGACAGCAAGCTCCTCATCGCCCCTGTAGAAGATGTCGAACATGCTGCTGTAAATATAGAATCAAATTATAAAAAACCAAGAAATCAGCCTACCCGCAACTGAATGGAGTCCTGTTTGCATCGCTCGTGCATATTATCTTGTTGTTTTCAACATAATAGTGCGTCAGCGTCTTGTCAAAAACCTTGCGAACGCAGCACAAGTCCTTGGCAGAGTTCTCCAGGAGCTGGCTGTAGTTGTTCTGCAGGCCTGCGTTATCATTCTTCAACCGGGAGTTCTCCTGCTCTAGCTGTGTAGCGTAGTTCTTCGATGCATCAAGCTCTCCCTGGACACCTGTAAGCTGGACTTTCGCCTGATCCAATTCTCCTGTTGATGCAGAAAGTTCTGTCTGCGCCAGGGTCAGATCTGAACCGCATTTATCAGCAACGGATTGGGCACCAGAAAGCTCTGTCGATTTACTGGAAAGGTCCTGCTGGCACTGCGTTAGAGATCCTGAAGTTTCGCTCAATGCCAGTTCCGTGCTCTCCAGGTTTGCTTCCAGCGTATCTATCTCCTCCTGGTAAGGATTCCCGAAAGTAACAAAACCTGTAACAGGCCCAAGCGCAGCTACCGCTAGAAGCAGCACGAATATGCCGCCTAGCAACGCCTGCTTCTTCCTCTGCGGCGTCATCATGGGCATGCGCAGATTCAGAGTTTTCACGTCCATACATCCATTGGCATTCCGGCTGCCCTTAAAGAATTCGGTAATTGAATGAAGAAATCAATCTCAATAGCCATTGACCTGCCATTTCCAGGAAGTTCTGAGGCAATTAAAA
>CAZBWC010000178.1:0-1530 GCA_964495395.1 Microcaldota archaeon | reverse complement strand
CATTTGATGTGTTTTTCATTGTTCTACATTCAATTATTTATCGCATCAAATAATCATCTTGCTTTAAAAGTGCAAATATTAGTTATTTATATTAATTATTACTATTAATTATTTAGATTAGTAATTAAAATGCAAAGTTTTATAAATTGAAAATAATTCAATGTTCCGTAAATGGTACAAAAGAGGGCAGAGAGCACTATTTATCAGTTTATCAAAGATTCCTCCAGGCCTGTTTCTACGCGGGAGATCTCCGAAAAGCTTGAGATTGCCTGGCATACTGCTGACCGGTACTGCTTAAAGCTGCAATTGAAGAAAAAAGTAGACTGCTTTACCATAGGCAAAGCTACGGCATGGTTTACAAAATGAGAAAAAGAGTAACACTTGGAGCGCTGGCAATTCTGATCGTGTTACTTCCTGTTGCTTATGCCAATGTGATTAGTCCCGCGCAAGCGGACGGCTTAATAGCTTATCAAACGCAGAACAATCAGACCCCGCTGTACAGGCTGTGGAATGTTTCCAATAATTTCACTGAAGTGAAAGCAAATTCGCTGAATACAGGCGCAGACCTCTCATGGGTAGTTGTAAAGGCAAACCACGAACGCGATGAAATCATCATGGGAACAGAAGATAAAGATAATGATGTAAACCTGCAGATCTTCAATTCAACAAGGCAGTGGAGTAACCTATTGGAAGTCAGCAGCGATGTGCCAAATTCTGCCTACCGGGCGTTTGATATAGCAATTGAAGATGTCTCGGGGGATGTGCTTATTGTTTATGAAAACAGCAGCTTAGCTACAAATAACGGGCTTGCATTCCGGGTATGGAACGGCACTGGGTACTCTGATGAGATGCCATTAGATTCTACGTTAACCAGCAGCCCAATAAACTGGGTTCAGTCAACGCATAGAAAAGGCTCAGATGAGATTATGGTCCTGCTCCATAATGCGGCTGGAGGTATTCACGCTGCACTATGGAACGGCACCGGATTCGATGCTGTGCGGAATCTTACATTGTCAACAGCGACGACATCAAATACAGAGGAACATTTCGCGTTTGCATGGGAAGGTGCAAGCGATGATGGAATAATTTTTTATGGCACTGGAAATGATTTTGCATATAGGACGTTCTCGTTGAACGCACCTTACTGGAGCACCGAAGCAACCATTGCTTTGGGCGATGGATTGGATACTGTGCGTGTTTGTTCGGACAAGGCTTCGGACTATATTGGCATCATATGGCAGGACGATGGAAATGACATCAATGTACGTATGTGGGACGGAACAGCTCTGCTTGCGAGTCCACCAGCAGAAGACTCGTCGACAGAAGCAAATGGCGCAAACAATGTCAATGTTGATTGTGCATGGTTTAACTCGACGACTGCCCTTTTTGGCTTTAGCGATGTGTCATCGGGAACTGTCGGCCTGCTGTGTATGGATTATTTCAACTTTACAAACCCAAATACCTGGGGCGTCAGCGATATGACATCCGCTCCCACAACAGGAGGAGTTGCTTCCGATGATATTGAAGGGC
>CAZBWC010000177.1:316-1563 GCA_964495395.1 Microcaldota archaeon | reverse complement strand
GTCCATCAAATTTCTTCTCCCTAAAAAATCTATAGCCCAAGGGCTTCCCGCTGAAAGGCTCACTCTTGAGGTGCTGCTCAAATTTCTCGATTCTCGCAATTTCTGATTTGTCAAGTTTCCGGAGTTTCCTGTCGTACCATTCAGAGCGAAAAACACGACAATCCATAATACTTTCATTCATAAGCGTCTTTTAATTCATCTTTTCCTGCCTGACTCCATCAACCCCTGGCAGTCAGGAAGTCCTTGATTATAAGTATTACAGCCACCAGCAGAAGCAGCCATCCCAGCATCGTGGTTACGTCATTCCTTATGCCGAATATCAGCGACAGCGAAACAATGACTACAGCAGCGTTGAACGCGAACCATTGTATCATACCATTTTCCAGAGCAATCCAGCGGATTAAAAGCTCCCCTTCAACCTTATCCATGCTTTTCAATATTTACCGCTCCTTGCTTTCACATTTCGGCCCCCAGAACTGGTGGCCAGCGGAAGGAGGCTTTCAGCCAAGGGAATGGGAAATCTGCATAGGCGCTATTCTCACCCAGAACACGAACTGGAAGAACGTGGAGAAGGCGTTAAGTAATCTGAAGGAAGCAAAGGCACTGTCTCCGGAAGGCATAGCACAAATGAATGTCACAAAAATTTCCAAGCTCATCCGGCCAAGCGGATACTTCCGGCAGAAAGCCGGGCGCCTCAAGGAATTTGCAAGATTTGTTTTGTCATTCAAATCCTTTAATGACTTTATCAGGAATGTAACGCGTGAGCAGCTATTGCAGGTAAACGGCATAGGCAGGGAGACCGCAGACAGCATTCTGCTCTACGCCTGCGGAAGGCCTGTTTTTGTCATAGACGCGTACACAAGAAGAATTCTGTCCAGAGCAGGCATGATAGATGAAAATCTGGATTACGACGACATCCGCCTTTATCTTGAATATCAGCTAGGCTCTGCTGACGATGCCAGAAGATTTTCAGCGCTTAAGGAAAAGGAAATTGTGCAATTATACAACGAATTCCACGCCCTGCTTGTCGCGCTTGGAAAAAACATCTGCACAAAGAGCGAGCCTGCTTGCGGCGAATGCCCTATCAGCGATCACTGCAGGCATGGCGCAAAGGCTTTGGGCAAGCCCGCTCCTTCCTTTGACAGCCGCGGCTCGCTGGCGGTTCTGGGAGGGCATTGAAGAAGCAGAAATCAACAAATCAAAGAAAAATGAGGAAAGCAAAGGATGCAACGTTCAATTCTCCGCTC
>CAZBWC010000177.1:0-306 GCA_964495395.1 Microcaldota archaeon | reverse complement strand
AACACCTGCACGAAGAATGAGCCTTTATGCCAAAAATGCCCTATCAGCGATTACCGTAAGTTTGGAGCAAAAACCTTGGGCAAGCCAGAGCCTTCATTTGACAGCCGCGGTTCCCTAGCGGTGCTGGGAGGGCATTGATTGATTTGGAAGTTTTTTAAATACTTTGGCACGATAATCTCAGTTATGAGGATCGAGATTAACAAGCATATCGTTATTGACAATGAGATATGCCACGGCAAGCCCACATTCAAGGGCACGAGAATCATGGTATGGCAGGTGCTGGAGATGCTGGAAGGAGGGCTTACT
>CAZBWC010000176.1:0-1610 GCA_964495395.1 Microcaldota archaeon | reverse complement strand
TAAGTCCAGAAATCAATCAGCACTATTTTTCCCTTGAAATCTGCAATCTTGAGGTTTTCTTCTGCGCCATTTAGGTAGCCTGTGATGCCAGTCAACTCAGGCGCTTGAGGATATTTGCCCTCTTTAAGTTTAGCAGGCTGCTGTGCTGAAGAGCCTGAGTCGGAAGGCTGAGGTGCAGCAGGAGGCGCTGCAGGAGCAGCTTTCATGCTTTCGAAATAGTAGATTGCTATTATTATAAGAATCACTGCAATAACTAAGCTTAGATTTTTGTTTTTCATGCCGGTTGTATTATTTTCATACATGCAAAATTATTTCATAACTCTATTGCAAAATTTTTGCTGGACCAAATGTTCAGCAGGCAAAAATTTTGCGTTATTAAACAAAATCTATGTTGATGTTTTGGTGGTTGTGCGATGGCACGTCCACGTTGCTATGAAATAGATAGTTTATTGTTTTATTAGTTTCAACGCTGCTATGAAATTGATATTTTTTAATGTGGATTTATTTATTTCTTAACGCTTAAGGATGCAAGATACGTCAAAAATGCAGGTATGAGGGGGAGGACGCATGGGCTGAGGAAGGAGACAATGCCTGCAACAAAGGCTATGCCGAAATTCAAGCTGGTTCCGAAGCCGCCTATGCTCATGTCAATTGAAATCAGGAAGTTGCTGACAAACTCAAGGTTGGCGACCCTGCTGAGCTGGCTGGTGAAGACGAGGATGCCTAATAGTATGAGGACAATGCCGAAGAAATACTTGAGGTAGTTAAGCCATTTTCCTGCCTTGCTGATCAATTTCTGCGCCTGGTTTGTGAATAATCCGACTAAAAGGAAGGGAATGCCTAATCCGAGCGAGTAGGAAAGAAGAAGGAAAAATGCCATAGACGGCTGGGTAACTGCAAGTGTTAAGATTGCCCCTAAGACAGCGCCAACACATGGTGTCCAGCCGACTGCAAAGGCTGCACCGAAGATAAATGAAGTGAGGTAAGCAGAGCTGAATTTTCTCTTTACAGTAATTTTATGATCTCTGTCAAGGAAACTTAATCTTATCAGCCCGAGAAGGTACAAGCCAAACAGGATAATGACAATGCCTCCAATCCTGCCGAGCCATTTCTGTGTGGTGTATGAAACAGATGCCAAAACACTCTGCAATAATACTCCAACTAATGAGAAGATTACTGAGAAGCCTAGGACAAAGAATACTGCGTTGATGAAGATGTTCCAGTCTCTTTTTTCCTGCATGAGAATGTTGAGTATAGGATATTTATAAAGATATTGTTGAAGTGCTAAGGAGATGCTATCCGATAAAAAGCGCAAACTTAATAGCTTTCAACATCGAGCCCTGAAATGCGCTTGAAGTGCTTGCTGTTTTTGATATGGCACTTTCTAAGGCCTTTTATACGTTTCTCTAGCTTGTTCATGGTATCGCTGCTCAGCGCTCCTGCAAAACTGCTTAAAGGAATCTTTTTGGCAGTACGCAAAATAACATCACTAAAACTTTCATTTGCGCCTTTAAATGCTACAAGACGATTATAGGCGTCTTCTGTCAGGGATATGTTTTTTGTTGCCATAAATAAGAATAAATGAAATGCTTGTTTTATAGTTTTCGGTT
>CAZBWC010000175.1:0-1639 GCA_964495395.1 Microcaldota archaeon | reverse complement strand
TAGGTCTCGTTTTTTCATAATATGAGATGTGCCTGAATAAATATTTAAACATTGGCAAATGAAATAGGAGCATGGGAGACATAGATAAACTTACAAATGATACTATAAGCAAGGGCGGCGTATTGGCATTATTGTATTTTGACCTTCATGGTTCAAGCAAGGAAGTGCTCAACAACATGGGCACTGGATTCGTTGACCGTGTGCTTAAGGAGCCAGGGGTAATTTTTGCGCTCGCTGAAATACAGGAACCGATTCAAACCGAAGGCCTCTATTCAACATCACTTGAGCTAAAAGTACTCACTACAGGCATGATGCATATAGCCCACCTGTGCGCCAATTACAGCCCATTTTCAATTGAGATTCTCAGGCCTGACAAGATAGAGCTCAGCATAGACAAGGCGCATGAATTACTGATGTACATAGCAAGCACTACTTTCGAGTACAAAAAACACATAATAGAAAGGGTTGCAAGACCTGAGGAAGTGGAAGCGTACAAAAAAGGATTACTGAACAAGATAGCCCTCGGAAAGAGAGTGCTTGAAGAAAAAGGTGAAAAGAAAAAATGAAAATAGAGCTTGTTAAAACAGGCATAAGCGGGCTTGACACCATACTAGGGGGCGGAATACCAAAAGGTTCTGTCGTAACTTTGAGCGGCCCGACAGGCTCAGGCAAAAGCACGTTCGGAATGCAATTTCTTATAGAAGGCGCTAAAAAAGGCGAACCGGGATTATACATAGCAATCGAAGAAACAAGGCAGACAACATATGCAGCCATGAGCGGGTACGGGTGGGACTTGGAGCAGCTCGAAAAAGAAAAAAAATTCATGCTGCTGGACTATCCGGTTTACGAAGTAGACCAGTTCCTCACCCAGAACAGTGCCATAGCAGGCATAGTAAACAAGATGGGCATAAAGCGCATAGTCATAGATTCGATAATGCCGGTTGCATTGCGTTTCAAGGACGAGGATGAGCGAAAAAAGGGATTCCTGAAGTTCATAGACATTGTAAGGAGCTGGGGCGCGGTGACGTTGATTATATCTGAAGACACCCCTGCAAGCACACAAGACGTCATGCCTGACACCAGATATGGGGTCGAGACATTCACGAACGGCTGGATACACATATATTATATGTACTCTCCCAAGTCTCAGGAGCGTAGGCGTGCAGTCGAAGTTCTGAAGATGAAGGGGATAAAGCATTCCTCAAGAATATACGAAGCAGAGCTTGGCAAGAATGGCTTTGAGATAAAAAGCAAGTAAAAACAGTTTGCCTTAGCCTGTTGATTGCTGATTTTATGAAAACCCATGTTGCAATAGTAGGCATAGTGAAATACAAGGATAAAATCCTGATTATGAAGCGCAGCCCTACAAAAAAATATTCGCCAAACTTATGGGATTTTGTAGGTGGATTTTTGCATGAAGGCGAAGCTACCGAAGATGGCGTGCTAAGGGAAGTCAAAGAGGAAACGGGGCTTGACGGCACAGTTGCCAAGCGCGGAACAGTGTTTGAAACCTCTGACAAATGGTCAGTATGGATAGTGGTGCCGCACCTCGTTGAAGTTAACAGTGACAAAGTGCAGCTCAGCATAGAGCATACTGAATGCAAGTGGATTTTGCCTGACGAACTTAACAAGTTCGAAT
>CAZBWC010000174.1:0-1645 GCA_964495395.1 Microcaldota archaeon | reverse complement strand
AAACGGATCATAGAGCGTACCATGCTTCATTTGCTCCTTGCCAAGAGCCCAGTCGACTATTTCAGGTGAAAATGCCTCTTTGTAATAGAACCAGTTGTAGATTGGCCTGTCCTTGCTAGGCTCGAATGTAAAATACCTGCCCAATTCAAAGTCGTATTTCATTTCAAATGCCCCTTTACTGCCTGCTTTGATAATTTGTCTGCCGTGGCATTATGCTCACGAGGTATATGCTCAAACGATATGCTCAGCGAGGAAGCAAGCAGTTCTACCTTATGCTTTAACTGCTTGAGCTCTTTGTTCTTTATTTTATATTCACCATTGAGTTGTTTTATAACCAGTTCGCTGTCAGACTTCAGAGTGATTGCGTGCTCCCCAAGTTTTTTCGCTTCTTCCAATGCGCGCAGCACTGCGGTATATTCGGCAAAATTGTTGGTGCCTCTGCCTATGTATTCGCTAAGCTCCTTCACCAGCTTGCCGTCCTTCCACATGGCGACCCCTATGCCCATTGGGCCTGGATTTCCTGAAGAAGCGCCATCAGTATAGATAGTGAGCATAATGTTGATTCGTATAGCAGGATTTTTATAGTCTTATGAGTTAAAGTGCAATATGGCAGATAGATTTCATCCAAGCCCAAAGACGATGGTTGCAAAAATAATCATGGCAGTACTGGTAATCAGCATTAGCATGTACTATTTCCAAAGCATCATAGGCACCCAAACGCTTTTTTACATTCTAGTGTTATGGGTAGCTTCGCTGTTGCTGACATTGCTCACAACAGCACTTCACAGGTTCAAGACAGTGGAAATAGGCGATAACAGCGTCAAGCTGATTACAGGAATAGTGCATATAAAATCAATAATAGTACCTTACCACAACATAACAAACGTGCACGCATCACAGGGATTGTTGCAGCGGATTTTTGGATTAGGGACTTTGGGCATAGACACTGCAGGCGGCGATGTTATCGAGGCAGTGCTTGAAGACATACCGAATTCCAGCCTTAATGAGATAGTTCGAAGGATAGAGGAAAAGAAGAAAAGGGCTGAGTAACATGAAATTTGAAAAAACAGGATTGTTGATTGAAGAGCCAGAGCTGAAAGAGAAGCTTAGGCACGTAGGCGCATACCTCATAGAGGAAAAATATTTGCCTTATTACGAGGCAATGTATTTTGCAGAGAAAAAGATAATCCCTGAAAAGACCGAAACCATCATGGCTGCGCTCAAGAAAAAAGACAAAAAAGCTGAAAAGAAATACGAAGTTTTCAAATCATTGTGGAACAGCGGCTATGTCACAAGGGAAAGCACCGATAATGAAGAATACTTCAGGATAGGCAGAAAAGGCATGCGCGCAGGCGATGACCGAACTGAAAACATAATGAGAATAATAATGGAAGGCGAAAAATATGATATCAAGGCAGCTGAAAAGGACCTTGAAGTTGCAGGTGCGCTGAGAAAGCAGTTCGTTCTTGCAATAGCAGGCAAAGACGTCAGGTTCATCAAGATAAGCAGGAGTAAATTTGAGTGACCCCAATTATCCCAGCAGGTATTTCCACAGAGGCACGAAGTTAATCGTTTTTCCAGAGATCTTCTTTTTTCTTCGTAATCCAGAATTTCGTTAAGTGCAAATAACGAAAATAAATCATAT
>CAZBWC010000173.1:0-1747 GCA_964495395.1 Microcaldota archaeon | reverse complement strand
AAAATCCGGCAGAACTCCCATGTTTGTGCTGAACAACTAAACCATATGGCGATTATTTAGTTGTTCAAGCATAATGGGCTAACGAATTCTTTTTATTGCACCTTTCACCAATAATCAGCATGGCTGATTTCCTGTACATCCTGTTCAGGGAAGTGCTGCAGATACAGCAATACCCGGGCTCGCCCTTCACAGGCAACCCTGTGCAGGACGTGGTGCAGTTTTTCTTCATACCCATGGTATTCATAATTTTCTTCATCTACCAACTGCTCGGTCGCATGCCCTTGCACGGCGCGCCCTGGCTAAGGCTGCTCTTTGGCCTGGCAATATTCCTCTACATGGTCATAAACAGCTGGTTCGCTGCCTTTGCATTGTTCGCAGGGCCTTACTTCCTCTTCCTGATAATCGTCCTGGGATTGCTCTACTTCATTCCAAGCCACTTCAGGCGCGGTGAAGGCGGTGCGCCAAGACAGGAAAGGGCTCAAGGATTCCCTTTGCAGCTAAGCCATAGGCATAGAAGGGGCGAGCATCCTATACCTACAGGACTGGAGGCGAGGCTGGATGTGGAATCGAACAGAAGGATGAAGGAACTAAATGAGGAGATCAGGGAAACAGAGGCTGATTTGATCAGCGCACGAGCTGCAGGCAGCAAGGACGAAGCAGATACGCTTAGAAAACTGCTGATTGAATTGAAAGGTGAGAGGAAAAGGCTTCTCAATGCCAGGAGATTCATGTAGGTGTGCGATATGCAAAGCTATACAATGCCTGCGGGCATTTATGAGGTGTGTTGAATGCCGTTTCATGCTGCTTTTGTCGGTGAAATGCTTTTCCTGTCGGCGTTTCTGCTCGTGTTTGCCGTAGTTTTTGCCCTGCTTTCTTATTCAGGGATGTTTGTAAAAAAGGATAAGCAGGGGAATGCAGTTGAAAAAGCGGACCGCCGCATCCTTGCGGTAATCGCATTAGTAATCGGCTTGATATCAGCAAGTTATTCTCCGTTTCTTTCGTTTTTGCAGACAGCGCTGCCGATAGTAACTGTAGTTCTTATCATATTATTCTTTGTTGTATTCATCTACAAGATATTCTCGCCCGGAAAGAAAGACACGCCAACAGACGTATGGCCGGCAATGGTTGCGCTGGCTGTTCTTCTTATAGCCGCATACGCCAGCTGGCAGTACTTCCAGCCGTTTTTGAGCGGAATTGCGCCGGGATTAAGCGCTGATTCCCTGATTGGTATAATCGCAGTGATCGTGGTTGTAGCGATAATAGGACTGGCTTACAAGAAAATGAAGTAGGACGAATGCGTTTACTTAGGGTATGATTTGCTTCCTGCCAAATCAATGAGCCTACTTTTTGATTCAATGAAATCATACGCCACGTTAACAGAACCCAATAGGACGAATGCATAAACTTATTTAAACATGCATATACATCAGAGCAATAAGAAATTTTTGTTTGTGGTTTGAATGGAGAGACCAATAGACGTTCTGAACAACGCGAAGGGAAGGAGGGTGCTCATAAAGCTGAAGAAAGGGGCCGAGATATCAGGAATCCTCCAGGCACTGGACCTGCATCTGAATATGTGGCTTGAAAGCGCAGAACAGACAAATGAAGACGGATCCACGATAAAGCTGGGCACTCTGCTTGTTCGCGGGGACAATATCCTCTACGTCTCGCCTGAAAAGGGGGAGAAAGGATAAAAACATTTGCGAGCTGTAAAGTTAGCGAACTAAAAAAAAAACTTACATCTTAG
>CAZBWC010000172.1:1347-1760 GCA_964495395.1 Microcaldota archaeon | reverse complement strand
AACTCTGATAGCAGTACCCTCCAGCAGGATCAACTGGAGTTGTTTTCAACTCGTTGTTCTCTGCACGAATTTTGGAGTTATACACTTTGGAATTGCGAGAGTTCCTTTTACTCGCTGCTCTTGAAGACCATGATGAATCCAAAAGACATGAATTCCCTTGTGCGATAGTTTGTTTGATCTACAACTATTGCGACAAAACGAAAGGATATTATTAGTTATATCTACATTTATAAACCTTACGCAGTTAATTTAGTTATTACTCGTTATGTGTAGAAACACCAATGACAGTTTGAGGTGAAATATATGGCAAGTTACGTAAAATTTGAAACACCAAAGGAATTAGTGCCAAAGATTTTAGAATTGATATCTGTTGCCAAAGACAGCGGCAAAATCAAGAAGGGCGTTAATGAGGC
>CAZBWC010000172.1:0-1337 GCA_964495395.1 Microcaldota archaeon | reverse complement strand
CTACCCCAAAGAGAACCTAGAACCTAGGGAAGACGTACAGCCAGAAGAGCTGGTAGTGCACATCCCTATGATTTGCGAGGAGAAAGGCATTGTATATGCTTATGTTCCGACCAAGCTCGACTTGGGCAAGGCTGCAGGTCTTCCAGTAGGCACTTCGGTAATTACTGTTGACAACGCCGGTGGAGCTACCGAGACTTTACAAGATATCGTAAAGAAGATTCCTCAGGTCAAGGCAAAGGCTGCTCAGGCTGATTCGAAAGAACATAAAAAGTGATTCCTATGGCTGATGAAGGCATACCTGCCGAAATTGTCGAAATACGCACTAAAACAGGTGTATATGGTGAGATTTACCAGGTACTCTGTAAAGTGCTTGAAGGTCCTGATGCAGGAAGGGTTATCTTGAGAAATGTCAAAGGCCCCGTATCAAAGGGCACTATTATCATGCTTCTTGAAACTGACAGGGAAGCCAAAGAAATAAGGGCGAGATGATATCTATGGCAGTATGTTCATTTTGCGACGAACAAGTTCAGAAAGGTACAGGAGTCATGTACGTAAAGAAAGATGGCTCTCTGTACAATTATTGTTCCTCGAAGTGCAGAAAAAACAGCATTGACCTCGGAAGAGAGGGCAGAAGGCAGAAATGGACTCATGCTTATTCAGTTTTCATGGGCAAGGAAGCTGCGCTTAAGGAAGCTGCAACTGAACGCAAGCGTGTCAGGTCTGAAGCTGAAGAGCTGAAGAAAAAGGAAGGTAAAAAGTGATTCTGATGGAACGCACATGCGTTTTGCTTAAACCCGACGCTGTTCAGCGTGGTTTTATTGGCGAAGTCATTTCACGCTTTGAGAAAAAAGGCCTGAAAGTTGTCGGCATCAAGATGATGCATATGTCGAAACAGCTTTCCAAGGAGCATTACGCCCATCTCGTGTCCAAGCCATTTTATCCTGATCTGGAAAAATTTATGACTTCCCAGCCTATTGTCGCAATGGCGATTGAGGGCAAAGAGGCTGTTGAAGTAGTGCGCAATATGGCTGGTGTAACCAACGCACGAAAAGCAGCTCAGGGCACAATACGAGGCGACCTTTCAAACAGCACCTCACGCAATATTATACATGCTTCTGACTCAAAAGAATCTGCAGAAAAGGAAGTCGCGCGCTTCTTCAAAAAGGAAGAGCTTTTTAGCTACGAATTGAACAAGGCATTTCTATATGCTGATGACGAGTAGCTGGCGCTCTAAGTAACTTTTGTTTTTCTATTCTTTTTTGTTATAATCCGCCACGGTTGAAATAGGCAATTACTTCAGGGTCCATTACTGAAAGCAGCCTATCAATAGCGTCGCG
>CAZBWC010000171.1:0-1790 GCA_964495395.1 Microcaldota archaeon | reverse complement strand
GATGAAAAGCACCGGGGAAGTCATGGCCATAGGCCGTACGTTCGAAGAGTCGTTGCAAAAAGCCGTCAGGAGCCTTGAGATACGCATACCTGAAAAAATTCCGGACCCAAGAAAGCATCTTGCGCCTCCTACTGACATGCGCCTCTTTGCCATCTTTGAAGAGCTTCGCAGAGGCACCACAGTAGATGAGCTTCACTCTATAACTGGAATAAATAAATGGTTCATACGCAAGCTGCTCAATATAGTCCAAATGGAAAAGCAGCTTTCAACAACCCCACTACATGCAACTATTTTGAGGGATGCCAAGCGCATGGGATTTTCAGACAAGCAGATTGCCATGTTAACGCATTCCAGCCCTGAAGAAATACGGAAGATGCGCCTTTTGCAGGGAATATTGCCAGTGTACAAAATGGTTGACAGCTGCGCAGGGGAATTCGAAGCGCTCACTCCGTACTATTATTCTACTTATGAAAAAGAGAACGAGGCATTGCCCAAAAAAGAGCGCAAGGTTATAGTGCTTGGCTCAGGGCCTATACGCATAGGGCAGGGAATCGAATTCGATTATTGCTGCTCCCACGCATCGTTTGCGTTGCGCGGTCTAGGTGTAAAAAGCATTGTGGTGAATAACAACCCTGAAACAGTGAGCACTGATTTTGACAGCAGCGACCGCCTTTATTTCGAGCCACTGACTGAAGAAGATGTCCTGAACATAATCGACAACGAAAAGCCTGAAGGAGTTATCGTGCAGCTAGGAGGCCAGACAAGCCTTAATCTCGCAGCTTCACTTTCAAGGCACGGCATAAAAATTCTTGGAACGCCTTTTGACAGTATTGACATGGCTGAGGACAGGGAACGTTTCAGCCAGCTGCTGAAAACCCTGGGCATACCTCAGCCGCAGAATGGCACTGCAACGAACGAGGCAAAGGCGCTTGAAATTGCCGCAAGAATCGGATATCCTGTGGTGGTCAGGCCCAGCTACGTGATAGCAGGGAGGGCGATGGCAATTGTGCAGCATTCCGAAGGGCTGAAAAAATATATTGCTGAAGCAGTTGAAATAAGCGACAACAAGCCCATACTTATAGACAAATACCTTGACCATGCGATAGAATGCGAAGTTGATGCAGTCTGCGACGGCACAGATGTTTTTGTCGGAGGGGTGATGGAGCACGTTGAATTTGCAGGAGTACACTCTGGAGACGCAAATATCGTATTGCCTTCTGTAACGCTAAAGCCGGAAGAGCTTGATACCATCATGTCTTACACGCGAAAATTGTCGCTTGCGCTTAATACGGTCGGCCTGATAAACATACAATTCGCAGTGCGCGAAGGCGTTGTTTACATGCTGGAAGCCAATCCGCGTGCCAGCCGCACTGTGCCATTTGTGAGCAAGACTATAGGTGTTCCGCTTGCAAAAATAGCAACGCAGATTATGATGGGTAAAAAACTTGCTGAGCTTGATTTGCCCGTACCTGATCCGGAGCATTTTGCGGTTAAGAGCATTGTTTTCCCATTTCTCAAGCTAAAAGGCACGGACATAAAGCTTGGGCCCGAAATGAAAAGCACCGGGGAAACAATGGGCCTCGGAAACTCATTTGAAATGGCGTATTACAAGGCATTGCTTGCTGTTGGCCTTAGCGTAGTTCCTGAAGGCTTTGCACTTCTGAGTCTGAATGAAGAGAGCAAGCCCTATGCACAGGGTCTTGCAGCACTTTTGCGCAAACTCGGTTTTGAGGTTGCAGCTACTCCTGGCACTGCCAAATTCATACCAGGGGCAAGGGTGGTGCAGAAGA
>CAZBWC010000170.1:0-1798 GCA_964495395.1 Microcaldota archaeon | reverse complement strand
TTTCAGCAACAGTTCCCTTTATGAATTTTTTAATCTCTTCGTAACTTTCCTTTGCGCGCTGCTCTGAAACCAAGTCAATTTTGTTCTGGACAACAATTACTTTTTTTACGCCAACTATATCAAGCGCCATCAAGTGCTCCTTTGTCTGTGGTTGCGGGCATTTTTCATTTGCAGCTATTACCAAAATTGCACCGTCAATTAAAGAAGCGCCAGAAAGCATTGTGGCCATTAATGTTTCGTGGCCTGGCGCATCAACAAAACTCACTGTTCGCAGTTTTTTTGCTTCGTGGCCTGCGGCACATTTGTTTGTTGGAGAATAGCAAGCAGGAGCTTCGCATTTTGAGCACTTGTAAAAATTAGCATCTGCATATCCTAGCTTGATTGTAATTCCGCGCTTTAATTCCTCAGAGTGCCGCGAAGCCCAAACGCCGGTTAGAGCTTCAGTTAGGGTTGTTTTTCCGTGATCAATGTGCCCCACCATGCCGATGTTTGCTTCTGGAAGATCCATGAGTAGATAGAATAAATATAGAGGTATTTAGAGGTTTGGTTGCGTTGGATAAGCGGTATTATTGAAATTAGCATTTATCTTTTCTGAAGCAAACTCTCAGCATTTTTATGGGCATATTTTTCCTGAACTGCAGGATCTAACTGCCCTATAAACGCTCGCGAATATTCTTCAATCCATGCCTCTACATCCGGATCATAGTGCCACGCATAGTGCCCGCGATCTGTCCCCCAAAGAAATCTGCCAGGGTGTTTCTCAATTTTACCTTTCCAGAAAGCTACTCGGTCATTCAACATGCCCTGCCAACCCTGTTTCAATCGAATGTTAAAGTCCTGCTTTGTAGTGGCAGGAAAAATGGCTTCCTTATAGAGATCGATGTCCACGCTATAATACAGGTTTGGATACTTGTCAAAATACGTGTCGAAAAATGTGCTTGCCCAAGGCAGGTCTTCTGCAGCGTGAACAAGAAATGTTACATTAGGATAATCGTGCAAAGTTTCTTCAAACGCCTGCTGCTGGTTCGCAGTAAGATGCATCATTACAATAAGGTGATGTTTTTCAGCGACTTTATACAGCTCCTGCATGGCAGGATCATTGGGCATCACATTGCTACTGGCATAATGAGGCAAATAAAGCGAGAGCTCTCCATACCCCTTGAACAGGCCTTCGTTTGCATTTAATGTCTCATCCACCTGTTGAGGAACTACAGGATATCCAGGAAATGATACTAACTCGATAAAATGATCAATTGTTCCAGGAGATTCCTGCTCGATTTCGCGGGCGGCCTGCACTGACTTTTCCTTGAGATCTATTGGGATTCCGTAAAAGGCAAAGACGTGTTCGACCCTTCCTTTTCCAAAAAGACAGACAACATCGTGCTTGGATACATCCCTATCAAGAACCGGCGCGTCTGGGTTATTTGGGATCTCCCGCATTTGCGGCATATGAAAATGATCATCAATAAGCGGGCCAGTATAGTAAGGAGAATCATTAAATTGCCTTTGCAAGGGAGCTAAATTGCAGGGAGGGAAAGAGCTTTTGAGTGGTTGCTCTGCCACCGCTTGCTGTTTTTGCGGTTCAACAGGAGCAGCAGATGTTTTCGTTGCCTGTTGTTGAGAAGAAACGCAACCGCTAATAGCAATTATTGCCATCAAAACAAAGAGTGCAAAAATAGGGTAGCGCTTCATAATTGAAGGCATAAGAAAAATTCGTATTTAAGCCTTTGCTGGCTCTGCTGCTTTTCCTTCAGTTTTTGCCTTTGCAGGGAAAATTTGCTCAAGCGGAGTTCCGCCA
>CAZBWC010000169.1:654-1803 GCA_964495395.1 Microcaldota archaeon | reverse complement strand
AGAAGTAAAACACCACGGCCCTGATGCTAAACTGCCCCTTATTTATGTGGAACTGGGCAGCAGCGAAGAGCAGTGGCATCTGAAAAAGCCTGCTGATGTGCTTGCAGCTGCAATCAGCAATTCGCTAGGCACACCAAAAAAGCAAAAAGCTTTTTTCGGGGTAGGTGGCGGCCATTATGCACGGGAATTTGCAGAATTCATGAGGAAAACAGATTATGCTGCAGGGCACATAGTGCCAAAATACTTCATAGAAAGCCTTGACCACAACACATTTACACAGGCGATAGAAAAGAGCGTTGAAAAGGCAGAGGCAGTGATAGCGCTTAAGGAAGCTACAAGTGCCAAAGACAGAAAAAAAGTTGCAGGATTATGCAAAGAAGCAGGCATGCAGTATATGCAACTAGATAAACAGCTAAAACTTTCTGAACCTGAATAAAAAAGCCAATAGCACAAGCCCTCCAAGGGGAATTACATAAAATGCAGGATTGCTTGAAATTTGGCTTATTGAAGGCCTTGTAAAGTTAGAGCCAGGCAATTCGCTTAGATTCCCATAAGTTAGCGAGCGGCTTAGCAGTTGCTTAGTGAAAGAAGAGCTGCCTCCAAAATCATCATAAATTTCCAGGCGTAGTGAGTGTAAGCCAATGCCGTCGTAAGAGCTTTTTATCAGGTAAAAAATACCGTAATTTTCATCTCCAAAAAGCGGAGGCAGGGGATTTCCGTTGCTTGAGGAAACACTTATGGGATTATCTTGAGCTTCTGAGCTGTTCAATGAAATTGAGTAAATATGCTGAAGCCCTGAATCTTCGGCAATATCAAACTCGCGCAATGACGTTTCATCAATTATAGCATCATCAAGAAACAGCTTGAATTTGTAGAATTGCATTTTGGAAGCAGTAATGAGATTAAACTGGTTGTTAGCATACCATTGCTCTGAAAGCACTGGCGCAGCAACAAAATAGCCTTCACCATCAGCCTCAACTGTGTAAACCAAACTGTCAGTAAAGTGCTTTGAGAACGTTGCATTCACTGGCGGCAGCGGCAAGCCAGTGTCGCAGCCTGCGGGTTCTCCGTCAACATACAACTGGCTGTTCGGATAAACGGTTTTGCGGTAAATTGCATTTATGTCAACGTCCATTGTAACAGTAAGTT
>CAZBWC010000169.1:0-633 GCA_964495395.1 Microcaldota archaeon | reverse complement strand
ATTGACTCGGGGCTTATCAAGCAAATTGAATTTGATTCATCAACAGGCATTGAATAGCTTTCATTCCTGAATTCCAGCAGCATGTTGCCTGAAAGCCCGCTGTCCAGAAGGCTTAGCACGATTACATCCTGGCAGGTTGTTTCATCAGCCTCACCGTTTAGCGAGTAGGCATAATCAGCAGCCCAGGCCCAGAATAACCTGCTTTCGGATGAAGCACTGATACGATCATCCACAGAAGGCGTTATCATAAACAGCCTTGCTCCAGCATAGCTGAACGGGTCACTTACAGTTGCTGTTGTTCGCGGCAATGAATCAGCATAAGCTGTTGCTTTAATTGAAGCGGAATTATGCACCAGGACTGCTTCATGAGGAGGATATTCATAAGTGGAAAATATTATCGAAACCATAATGGTGATGACAAGCAAAATGCGCATCATGCTATATTGCATATTATAAAATCCCCTTAAGCATTTCAGGAGTAACAAACTCCAGCTTACCGTTCAGCTCCTTCAGGCTTAGCAGCGAGCGCTCTTTTTGAGGCAGCGCCCTGAATATCGCATTTTTTTCTTTCATGCTCTCCACAACCACCAACCCTTTTCTTGAGAATTTGTCTCCGAAGAAGCCTATTTCGAA
>CAZBWC010000168.1:565-1809 GCA_964495395.1 Microcaldota archaeon | reverse complement strand
CTGCGGAGTGGCGAGTAGGGCACGAACAGAGTGAGTGACCGTAGCACCGCCACTGACGGCGCTTATCTATGCCATATTACTCTCATTTTCCCTCTGAAACTAGTTTCACAATTAGTTATATATGGTGTTTCAGAAATCTATGCTTCTATCGAGAAATTTACTTGAAAGGTGAAAACATGGAATCAAAGGATAAGATGATTGGGATTATTACGATAGTGCTGCTTGTTGCAGCTCTTGGGGTTGTGGGATTTAATGCCTACAGGCTGAACGGCTCTGGAAGCACAGTTGCTGTTGCACCTGCGCCTGCTGCGGCTGGAAATGTGGTGGCGCAGCCAGGCTTGGATGGCCCAGATGTGATGCCTAAAGGAGTGCCTGAGATTTATGGCAAGGAACTGGGAGTAAGATATGATGATATAAGCTCAGCAGACCCTCAGAAGTCAGATGCCATCATAGCGAAGATAGGCAGCATGGACAATGGTATCCGCCTGAGCGGAAAAGATAAGGAGAGGTACATCGGTGTTGCAAGCATGATAGGCTGCGAATACTGCTGCGGCAGTGAGTCTATCATATTCTCAAATGGCGAGGCAGCATGCGGATGCGCACACAGCTTTGCTATGCGAGGATTGGCAAAATACCTGATTACGCAGCATGGCTCTGAGTTCACTGATGATGCAATATTAGAGGAATTGGGGAAATGGAAGACCTTATTTTTCCCAGACAAGCTGACTGCAAAGGCAAAAGTGCTGCAGCAGAAAGGCATAGACCTGAATTACATAAACCTTGCCTCTAACAAATATAGGGGCATTGAGAATAACATTTAAGGAGGATAAAAAATGGAAACAAAAGAACATAAAACAGGAGAGCATGAATGCTGCATGAAAAAGGCAGAGCATAAAGAAGGAAGCAGGATGACACAATACATAATGTTAGGCGCTATTGCATTGCTGCTAGTTGCAGTAGTTGTACAGTCTTTTCAGATAAGCGCACTGAAAAACAGGCCTGCTGCACCTGCTATAACAGGAGGCGCAGTTGACATGACTGGCTGGACTGCAGATGAGAAGATGCAGTATGAGCACCATGGCGTATTGCCATCAAGAGCGCAGGGAAGCGCACCAGCATCGTCAGGAATGGTAGGAGGATGCTGAGATGAAGAAGATTTTTTTAGCGCCATTGGCATTTTTATTTTCATTTTTAGTTTCAATACCTTCAGCCATGGCGCACTGCCCATTATGCACTGCTGCGGT
>CAZBWC010000168.1:0-521 GCA_964495395.1 Microcaldota archaeon | reverse complement strand
GATTGTTTATAGGAGAATTTGCAATATCGACAGGGCTCTGGATAGCATTGAAGATAAAAAAATATTTCAGATTCCAGACTGCGCTTATTGTATTGGCATCATTTTTATTGACTGTTGTTCCTTTGAGGGCTTTAGGCGGAGAAAGCATGTATATGCCTATGCTGTGGCTTGGGGCTTCAGGAACAATGCTAAATAAAGTCTACTGGGTTGACAAGCTGCTTTTAGGCAGCGTGATTGGAGGTTTTATCACTTTGTTTTCATATTGGCTGCATCTGCATATCAAGAAAGTGCATGGCAAAGTGCTGGTGCCGTTCCAGGGCATTATATTGACTGTTTCCCTGCTTGCTTTATCCGGCACTGCGATGTTTTTTTATTTTAGAGTGTAGATGTAAACATATATAAATATAAAAAATTAATAACAACATTGACCTTAACAAAATCATAAAAACATAAAAATTTCATAGCCACGTCGACAACAAAGAAACAATAAAATATCAATTTCATAGCCACGTTGAACATAA
>CAZBWC010000167.1:1102-1826 GCA_964495395.1 Microcaldota archaeon | reverse complement strand
TCAGAGATGATATGGGTCTTTTCAAGGCGCTTTGAGGTAGATTCAAGCTTTCCATACACCTTTACAAGATCGAGATAATCCATGGGAAAAGCAGAAGAAGAGGATGTTTAAAAGATTTGCGAATAAAGATTTAAAAATACACCAGCTTTTCCCCTCCATTATGCGGGGTTGCCGGAGCGGCCAAACTCTGAACAGAGGGCTAGACGGGATAGGTTCAGGTCCTATTGGCTTAGTGCCTACGCAGGTTCGAATCAGGTTTTTAAAAAAAATCTGGCGAAAGTCCTGTGCCCCGCATTTTTGTTTTTTCTTTCCGATAAATTTATTAACTTTACAAGCAAAAATTAATTTATGGAGCATAAGCATATGGGGCAGGCGCATGAGGAGGAGCATGAGCTGCACAAAAAGCAGGGCATGGATGCCCTTGAGTGCATATTCACAAGGAGATCAGTCAGGAAATTTCTTGATAAAGAGGTTGAGTGGGACAAGATAGTGACGATACTGATGGCAGGGCATTCTGCGCCCTCTGCCGGGAACCTTCAGAACTGGAAGTTTATTGTGGTTAAAGAGGAAGGCAAGATAGCAAAGATAGCAGAAGCTTGTTTGCAGCAGTACTGGATAAGCAATTCTAAAGCTGCCATAGTTGTATGCGGGGAGCCAGAGCAGTCAAAAAGATTTTACAGCGACAGGGGCATTACATTTACAGCGATGAACTGCGCTGCTGCAA
>CAZBWC010000167.1:0-1092 GCA_964495395.1 Microcaldota archaeon | reverse complement strand
GGGGAGAGAGGCTTTATGCAATACAAAACTGCGCTGCTGCAATACAGAACATGCTTCTGGCTGCAAATGCATTAGGCCTTGGAAGCTGCTGGGTGTCAGGGTTTGAGGAGGGGATGATAAGGAGGATAGTCAATCTGCCTAGCAATCTGATTCCTTATGGAGTATTACCAATTGGCTATGCTGCTGAAACTCCTGAGAAAGATCCAGGGCAGAGAATAGAGCATGTTGTTGACCTTGAAAACTATAACAACCAGCTGAAATACCCGCTGCTGTCAAACAAATGGTACAGGGGGATGTGGCCTGTGATAGGGAAAACAATGGAAAAGGCAAAGAAAAAGCTTAGTGAGAGGGTCAAACACAGAGTGGTGGAGATAAAAGACAGGATAAAACGCAGGAAAAAAGGCTGATTGGGCCTGATTATATTTTCTAAAATATATTTTCTGGCAAAGAAAAATTTAAATACTAGTATACATTTGTGTATAAAAATAAAGAGAATGATATATTGAGTTTTTTTGGCGAAAAACCCAATTTGTCGTGTATAAATATTTGGCGAAACCTGAACTTTTGTACTTGGCGAGTACTGAAAGCTCTAAAACCCCTTTTGGCGAAAGGATTTAAGCGATTTCTAAGTAGAGGTATGTGTATAACCTAAATATAAACTTTGTGGTAGTGGGTTATATATATTCGAACATATAAAACAAAAAACTAAAGGGGAGGGGAAAATGGAATTTATAAAAGAAGCTGCGTTAAAACAAGCCGAAACAACAGCTACAACTAGTTTTGGCAATGATGATTTGCTTGTAGGGCAGGCAAACATCAAGGTTATTGGTGTAGGAGGGTCAGGCAATAATATGGTGTCATGGCTCTACAAAAAGGGTATCAAGGGAGCTGAGATTATTGCATGCAACACTGACAGGCAGCATCTTGACATTTCTGAAGCTGACAGGAAGTTTTTGATAGGGAAAAGCGTTACACGCGGATTAGGCTGCGGAGGCTTTCCCAGCAAAGGGGCTGAGTCTGCAAAGGAATCCATGCTGGAAGTCAAGGAAACCCTGAAAGGGGCAGACATGGTTTTTGTATGCGCCGGAATGG
>CAZBWC010000166.1:990-1863 GCA_964495395.1 Microcaldota archaeon | reverse complement strand
GAATTGGTCAAAGGAGCAGATGTTTATGTTGGCCTATCCAATGGCAAGAAACTGAAATTACCAGAAGTCAAAGAAGGCACCTACTCCGGGGAATACCTAGTTTCGCAAGAAGATGCAGGAGCACTAATTTCTGATGTAAGAGTAGACGACATAAACGGCAATATGGGCACCTTCAAAATTGCCACCTATGTGAGAGGGAGAAGCTTCATCGGGAATAAGCTGGCCATGTTCTATGAGAATGTTCTTGCAAGGTTCTGGTGGGCGTTTGCGGCTGCTCTGCTATTACTGGCGGTTTATCTGACACCCAAACTAAATTACAAGTACGTGATTTTCAGCTTAGCACGCGTTAAAAAACAACAAAAGACAACACTGTCAATGCAGGTTGAAGCCGAGAAGAACTATTACGGCGTAGGGGACATCAACAAGGACGAATTCAAACAAATCATGCAGGAATACAAAAAAAGGTCATTAGAGCTAAAAGAAAAAGAAAAAGGCCTTAAGGAAAGGCTCAAGGAGTTCAAACGCAAAACCAAAGGCTAACCGACTTGCTTTCTCATAAGACTTTTAGGCAGCTTTAGTTGGTAGCGCATGCTTTATCACCTCAAGATTACAGCTCTTGTGCTCCTTGCACCACCTTTCGCATCTTTCAGCCCATCTCTCCTCTGCATATGAGAATCCGCATTCCTCGCAGGTAAAGCGCTTTTTTCCCTTTTTAGTTTCCTCTTTGACCATGTGCGACCAACAAATATCAGCCAATGCTGAATGGCCAAGGCGTGCTTATCGCAAGAAACATCAACGCTGAGCCAAGCAGAGCCATGTTCTTCATGAAATTTACTTTTTGCAATGCCTTCTCCTCAGGTGGGAGTGCCCAGA
>CAZBWC010000166.1:0-980 GCA_964495395.1 Microcaldota archaeon | reverse complement strand
ATGACACCGGAAGCAGGAATAGCACTATGAGAGCCGAGCCTACAACAGGGTATAACCCGAGCAGCACGCTCACGCCACCAGCGAGCAGCATCAAACCGGTTATCGGCACAGCCAACCCCGGCAGTGGGACCTTCTTTGATTTGGCGTAAGCGACCGTCATCTTGAGATTCCTAAAGTGGTTAATACCGCTGGTGACATAAAACAGCCCAACGACAATCCGCCCAGCCAAGAACAGGATATCATACACCATGTTGCATCATTAACTTTTATATACGCATTAACTTTTTAAAACTTTTCATTCTTAGCTACCAAGACCTTAGCACTGCAAGTATAAACAGGTAAGCAGCAAGCGCCAGCCATAGCAAGTTCTCTGCCAGCCTATTAAAGTTGACAGGAGACTTCATTGCTATCCCATAGCAGCCGCAATCCTTCAGTTTCTTATGCCTGTACAGGGCAAAACCGACGCCAAAACTCAAGGCCATGAAGTAAAGCACAGCAATGCCTGAGGATAATTCCAGCATAAAACCTGCCAGGACTGATAAGCCCAGGATGATTTCGGCGAAAGGCAGCGTGTATGCCGCAAGCTTGGCTATCCTCCCTTTTAGCACACCGTACTGCAGGAAGATGATGTAAAACTTTTTGAGTGCAGGCAGCTTTAGCAAGCCAGATACAAAAAGCAACAGACCAAGGACAATCCTGATGATGAAGGCAACGGCAGGACCAGATACCCAGCTTATCATGAAGGGGTATACGCATCCATGGTTTATAACGGTTTTCCAGAAAGAAGGTTTGCCAGCGATGCCGATACCTTTATAAATGCAATGCCTTAAAATCCTTACCAAAATGAAAGTGCTGGCAGCAGGCGACATACACGGAGACACAGACCTAGCCAGAGAACTCGCTGCGAAAGCAGACAGGGAAAAGGTGGACCTGGTTATACTGTGCGGGGACATAACAGACAGGGAAAGAAGCACCGACAA
>CAZBWC010000165.1:1127-1897 GCA_964495395.1 Microcaldota archaeon | reverse complement strand
CCCCCATTGTCCTGAGCGAGCTCTATAGAGGAGCATTTCTTGCTCATAACGCTCTTACCACACTTACTATGATTGAAGATTTCTTACGAGGGTTTGAATTGCTTCTTTTCGATAAAATTTCTTGCATTTATTTTGGTGAAATACATGCAAAATTACAGAAGGAAGGAAAGACAACCCAGACTTTAGATCTCATGACAGCTTCTATTGTTATAGCTAATCGTAATATTTTAATAACGCGAAATGAAAAGCATTTTGAGCATATTCCTGATTTACGATATGAAGTCTGGTAATACTCAAGTTTATATGATCGGGCACTTCAGGATGGCTCCTACCGTCCTCTCGTTCCTCCTTTACTGTAAGAAAAATTTATATATCTTCCTTGATTCCCCCCCTGAATATGGGCTTACTCTACACGATGAAGAGGCTGTTGCAGGATAATAAGGTCTCTGATCAAGATATTGGTCTAGCAGGCAAGCTGTACGAGCTTGCGCTTGTAGATAAAAACACCATTGAATCTGTTACTGTATGGCTCTATCCAGAGGGACGGGATGATGAGATTGTAGCAAGAGTGCAACTCAAGAGGGGTTTTGAGGATTTGGAAGCATGCAGACAATACCTTGCTGGCCATGCATTACCGACTGGACAGCTCAAGGAAGCATACTATGGGTATTCCCTTCTGCAAGATTCTTTTAGGGTTGAATTGCGCGAGCCTGGAAAGCCACAGTAACCTGTCGAAACTTATTCCATGCATCATGCCTGCCCTTCTCGCT
>CAZBWC010000165.1:0-1117 GCA_964495395.1 Microcaldota archaeon | reverse complement strand
TGAACTTAGAAATCGAAGATATTTAAAGGTGAATTTTGGAGGCGGGGTTGTTGAATGCAACTATTCCATCCAGTCTTTGACTGGGGGTGGTCGGATTTCTTTTGAATGAGGCGAAGAAAAACGTTTTCGGAAGCCCTGAATCCTCAGTCTGGATCACGCAAAGCCGAAGTAATTCCACCAGTAATAGAAAAGATAAACGCCACCCCAGCGTGGGTCATTGCCACCCCATTGGACGCCTGCTAAGGGAGTGTAAGTAAACTGCCCTGCAACAGCCTTTGTTGCAGGCGTTACGACAACACCATCCTGCGTTGTTTTCGGAACTCCTACTTTCCATCCTGAAACCGTGGCACCCGTGTTTGTCAATTGGTTGTGGTATGCCCTGAAGCGCTCTGCGGCACAAGTTAATTGTGCGCGTGCCGTGCTAGAAGAAACACAACCCATCAGAAATTTCATCGTACTATCGGATGGGCGCGTAGCTGTTGTAACTCCTTGGCTTTCTTTCTGCAGAGTTGCCAAAATAACCTTGGGATTAATCTGGTATTTCTGCGCAGCCTGTGAAATAACCGTTGCGGCATCAAAAGATACACCATCTACATCCAACACCGATTTCCTGAAATAACTGTTGTATTTGACTAGAAAATTGCGGATCTGTCTCGTGCTCATTGATTTGTAATTTGTTAGTTGGGCGTTTGTCAGGAATGCGGTATTGTAAACAGGCGTTTCCGTCTGGAAATACAAATCAGAGGATTGCCCGCTGCAGCCGGCGCTGTTGCAGGCAGATACATCCCAACGGTACTTTGTTCCCTGCTGAAGGGCGTTGCTTGGAAGAGGTATGCTGGTGCCAGCGACATTTTCATTGGAGTAGACGATGTCAGATGAACCATAGGGAGATTTGCTCACGTACACTTTGTAGTACGTAGCACCGCTGGCTGAATTCCACTGCAAGGTTGGTGTGAGCGTGCTTATAGTTTCTCCGGGCTCCGCAGTTGTGCCAGGGCCTATCAGCGCCGGCACAGGCGGGATTGTTGCGCCGCCTCCGGGCGTGGCTTCGACTATTCTTGACCTCGGACCTTCGAGATTCCTTCCGGGGCTTGTGACTGCGCTTACCTGATAATAA
>CAZBWC010000164.1:1417-1926 GCA_964495395.1 Microcaldota archaeon | reverse complement strand
TTATGTACTGCAAACAGACAGAGGCGGCGATTTTATTTCTTACAGCGATTTATGCAAGCTGATGGAATGTCCAGCGATAATCATGAGAATAGCAAGAAGCGATGAATATTCAGAACAGGAAGAAAAACTTTTCGGGATACAATTTTATTTAAAACGTGTTATGTGGTGAGCTTATTATGGCAGGCCAAGATTCCATAGAGTTGCCGGCGCTAATTCACAAGGACAGAATAATTATACCTGATACATTAATAGGAAAATATCTGCAGTACATGGAGCATCCAGACGGCACAGAATTTTCTTGCTATGAATACTGGAAAAGTTTCAGGCTGCTAACTCTTGCAGAAAGTGTTTATGCGTTTCATGGCATAAAGAGACGCATAAAAGTAAAACTAAGCAGCGGCTGGACCGTATCAGCCATCGAGAATGGCTCTGAAGCTTACAGGGAAAGCATTTTTGATTGTGCAAGAGATGGCGAGTGGCACTCCACATTTGTGCAGGCAAGGCGGAGA
>CAZBWC010000164.1:0-1407 GCA_964495395.1 Microcaldota archaeon | reverse complement strand
GAAAAAAAGGAGAGGGTGTCCCAAAGGGCTATAGGCCAGTGAGAATAATAAACAGGCCCGAGGCTCTTTCATTCAACGAAGAAAGCAGAAAATGGACCATTGAATATGGCAAATCTAATTCCTGGGACATGCTTGAACCGCCAGAGGGATGGATAGTTGAGCATGACTTAATAACCGGCTACCCTGTTAAAACCTCTCCATACAGAAAGGATGCAAACAGTGTGTTTGGCGAAGACGCATCAATGTTTTATGCAAACTATAAAGAATTGCGAAGCGTGTTTAGAAAAACCGATATACGTCGTGACAGAGGCCCGTTTTGCATACTTGCCATAACAACGCCGGGCAAGAGGTATCCGGATATACAAGCGCGCTGGTCTGAAATTATAACTGGTAAAGGAGAAAAATTTCATCGCAGGGAAGTGTATGATGCAAAACAACAAAGAATTACTGTAGAATTAGTCCCTATGCCACTGCTTGAAGCAGATGAAATCGCTGCAATTGAATGTGGGTCTGCCCGGGGATTTGAAAACGTGCCGCTGGGCCTGGACGGAAAGCCGTGTTTTCCTCCCGGCTGGCACGAAGAATTTCTTGAAAATGCCTTGTTAGACTTCAAAGACGAACAATAGCAAACGGTTCAAAAATCCAATCTTATAAGCTTTTCTTCTATTACTCGGATTATGGCACGATACAGGCCACCAGAACCTGACATAGCTATAGGCGTCCCTCTGGCGGTGGAAGAAATAGATTCAAGCGGGATACCATTATCGGTAAAACTTAGGCCCAGGTTGCTAACCCTGAGGCTGGACTACTGGAAAAAAAGCGGACTGAGGTTGAAATATACGCTTGAAGGAATTGGAGACGGGACATTTAATTCCGAGCCTTACAGCGATGAGAAAGAGGCAAGAAAAGCTTACGAATGCCTGATAGAAAATATCAGAAAAGGAAATGTCGTCTTTGAATTATATCCTTACGAGCGCGTTGAAATAAGATTAACAGATTCAAGGGATTAGCACTACACTTATTGCAAGCCCGCAGATATTTATTGCATGAATATTCAATTGTATGTCAAAAATCTTTTGTTGGTTCACTATAAAAGCTGCTTTCTCTATATGTTATCTGAGACGAACAGTGATGCAAAATGACACTATACAAACGCAGAGAAAAATTCAGTTCTTTGTCTATCAGAGTCGGCAGGATTTTCAGCAAACTTCCATTGTCGCCGAACCAGTGGACTATATTTTCAGTTGTGCCTGCTGCATTAGGCTTTGCAGCTGCATATTACGGAAACATGATTATAGCTGCTATACTTTTGGATTAACAGCTTTTGTTGATATAATTGACGGTGCTGTTGCCAGGGCTAAAGGCAAATCTACAATTCTTGGTGCTTATATTGATACTATTGTCGAC
>CAZBWC010000163.1:0-1979 GCA_964495395.1 Microcaldota archaeon | reverse complement strand
CGGCTTCGCCGCCTCCTGTTCCGTTGCTGCCGGACTCCTGCTTTTTCTGCTCAAGCGCAACGATTCCCTCATAAATCATGCCGTGGGTGCCATCAACAGTTATCTGCATTCCGTCACTGAGAACTTTTGTTGCATTGCCTGTGCCGACAACACACGGTATGCCTAGCTCTCTTGAGACTATTGCAGCGTGTGATGTCATTCCTCCTGTATCGGTTACTATTGCTGCAGCTTTTTTCATTGCTGGGACGAAATCAGGCGTCGTCATTTCTGTTACGAGTATGTCCTTTCTGCCCATGCTCCCTATGTCCTTTGCGGATTTGAGTATCTTCACTTTGCCTGTGCCAACACCTGGAGATGAGCCTAAACCCTGAACAAGAATTTTTGCGTCAGAAACTTCCACCATGCCTTCCTGTTCGGTTTTTTCGTTTGATCCCATATCCTTCTTCTCCGTTAACGTCGTAATCGGTCTCGACTGTACTATATACAAGTTGTTTTTTTCAACTGCGAATTCGATGTCCTGCGGGAACTGATAATGCCTCTCGATTTTCATTGCAAGCTTTGCAAGGTCAACTATCTCCTGTTGCGAAAGCTTCTGCTTTCCCTGCATCTCATCCTTTATCTCATCCCGCTGGTTTTTTTCCCTGAGCTTTATAAGCATCCAGCTCTGCTTTGAAATATTCTTGTCGATTATTGTCATTGCCTCCTTGTCAAACCTGTAAGTATCCGGGGTAATCTGTCCTGACACCACTGTCTCGCCAAGGCCATAGCCTGCCTCAATGCTCATGATATTCGGGTCCTGGTATAGCGGGTCGACAGTAAATATTACTCCTGCCTTTTCGCTCTGTACCATCATCTGTACAACTGCGGCAAGACCGACTTTCATGTGCTCGAATTTGTTTTCTTCCCTGTAGAAAATAGCCCTTGGCTCAAAGAGTGATGCCCAGCATTCTTTTACTGCCTGCAGCACGCCGTCAGGGCCGTGTATATTGAGGTAAGTGCTCTGCTGGCCTGCAAAACTCGCAGTAGGCAAATCTTCTGCAGTTGCGCTTGAGCGTACTGCGACGTAAGTTTCCCTGCCTGCACGCTCGTTGAGCCTTTTGTAAGATTCAAGCACCGTCTGCTTTATCTCTTCAGGCATTTGTGCATCAGTAATTAGCTTTTTGATTTCTGCTGAAGCATTGTTCAATGCATCATTATTATTGACGTCTAGCCCTTGTAATAATCCTGTTATTCTTCCCCTTATGCCATTCTCATCGAGGTGCTTGAAATATGCCCCGCTGGTCACTACGAATCCTGGCGGCACAGGAAATCCTGAATTTGCCATCTCGCCTAAATTAGCGCCCTTGCCGCCTGCTTCTGCCAGGCTTCCCCTGTTAAGTTCCTCAAACCAAAGTACATCTTTCATTTTTATCCCCGCTTATAAGAAGTTGTTTAGTTCTCCTAGCTAGATTTTATAAAGATTCTTTAGCTCTGGCTTATAGGTTTATAATCCTTGTTCGACATATATCATAATAAACGTAAAGATGTGGACATATGTTTGTATTTGCTGTACATTATCCGACTGATGTGGTGCAAATCCGTACTGCTGCTCTGGCCGTTTCAGTAGATTTTACTAGTAAAACGGCAACTATTACTGTTGCATATAATTCCGGGCCGCTCGAGGGCAAAACCAACAAGCCTGCTGAGCTTACATTTACTTTGGGCGCATCTGCTTTTGCCCGTGCGCATAGGTTTTTACAAGGCCAACCTACTCCCTTATTGTCAGGTGAAGCCCAGCGTGCCTATTCTGATAGCCCTTATGCTGTTTGCACTACTCCCGAGGGCCTGGCAAACATGCTTTTTAAGGGAGTTAAGGAAGGTGATATTGTCCTAACTGTTTCAACTGAGTCAGGTGAAAAACAAATTCGTGGGCTTAGTAATCTTCCTCGTTTCAAAGCTTTTAAAATTAAAACATCTGGTGGCGAAAACGTTGCTGAACG
>CAZBWC010000162.1:0-1983 GCA_964495395.1 Microcaldota archaeon | reverse complement strand
ATTCCACTATCTCCTTTATCTCGCCCTCATAAACCTCATTTACCTGAGGTGCAAATGAAACCATGTCAAACTGTATCTTGTAGTATGCCCCAGAATCCCCTGGTATTACGACTCCGTCACCGAGCACTTCTATGTTGTCGGTTGAAAGCACAAGGCCCAGGTCGCGGAATGCACGCCTCTCGTATCTGTCCCTTACCAGCCTTAATAAGCCGTCTTCAAGCTTGCTGCCAAACATGTCTGGTGGCAGCCTCATCCTATCCTCGATTCTTCTTAGGTAATACATACGAAACACTACACCTTAGTAATAAGTGGATATTCATTTAACCAGTTTGCTTTTAAAAACATGTATATGGCGGCTCCAGCACCTAAAAACCATGCAAATGCCATGGAACTTCTTGAGCAGCAGCTGGCACCGTTCGGAATGCAGCTCGGCCTTGAGCGCATAAAGCAGGCAATGCATGCGCTCGGAAATCCTGAAAAGTCAATGAATGTGGTGCTTATCGGAGGGACAAACGGCAAAGGTAGCACTACTGCTTACCTGTCAGGCATGCTTTCGGCTGCAGGTTATAAAACAGGCTCATTCTATTCACCACACCTTATTGATTACAACGAGCGTTTCCAGATAAATGGCAGGAAAATAACCTCTGAGAAAATGCATGAATACGCCTCGCTTGTGCTGCCAGTCGCCGAAAAATCCAAAATGACCTTTTTCGAGGCACTGACTGCTATGGCCTACCTGTATTTTGCTGATAACAGCTGCCGTTATGCGGTTATGGAAGTTGGCCTTGGCGGCAGGCTGGATGCCACGAACATAGCTGATGAGCGCCTCTCTGTCATAGCATCAATTGGCATGGACCATATGCAGCACCTTGGCAGCACGCCTGAAAAAATAGCATTTGAAAAAGCGGGCATTCTAAAAAAAGGCACTGGTATAATTGGTGCCGTCGATGCCGAGCCATTGGCAGTAATAAGCTCGGAAGCAGCAAAGCGTAATGTGCCTCTGAAGGTGCTGGGCAGGGATTTCAAATACACTCTGACAAAAAACACCCATGATGGCACGCGGTTTTCATATTCTGGAAAATCCAACTATTCTCTTAAAACCTGTATGGTCGGCAGCTATCAAGCATTGAATGGTGCACTGGCCGTTGCGGCAGCAGAGGAACTCGGCTTATCTGAAATTGCTATCAGGGAAGGCCTGAAAGCAAGAATTCCAGGAAGGATGCAGCTTATTCATCAGCAGCCTTACGTGGTGGTGGACGGTGCGCATAATGTCCCTGCATTTAACGAACTGATTGAAAATTTGAAGCTCTTCCCGCATAGGCGTTTGCTCGTTCTGTTTGCGGCAATGAAAGACAAGGAGTGGAAAAAAGAGCTGAGGATGCTCGCTCCAAAAGCTTCGCTTGTAGTTACTACTGCCCCATCTGAAGAGCAGAAAGGCCGTAGTGAAGCTCCAGGTACTCTTGCTTTCCATGCTTCCAAGTACACAGAATCCATCGCTGTTGATAATGTTATGGAAGCTTATTGCTATGCGCTGACGCATGCAAATAAGAACGACCTCGTGCTTGTCTGCGGAAGCCTTTATCTGGCAGGCGAATTGCTGAGGGGGCTGGGCATTGGCCAAAAAGATATGATTTAGCCCATCCTAAACAGGATAATTTTTAAGCGCTTTCCGTGTACCACTTACCATGAAGCGCATTTACTTTTTGCTTGCCATTACAGCAATTTTCCTTCTGGGCTGCATTTCGCCCGACTTGCACCAGAAAGTAAAGCGTGATGGCACGTCAACAGTTTTTCTGGATTTGAATCTTTCCAGGCTTCAGGAGCTTTCGTTGCAATCTGGCCTGCAGTACGGTCTTGTACGGCCAATTTCTGAAATCGAATTTTCCAATGCCCTTTCAATTACCTGTGCTGAGTCGATACAGAATGATGCTGAACTAAGCTGCAGTTCTGACAACGATACCCTCTCACTGAGCCGCATTTTCA
>CAZBWC010000161.1:617-2004 GCA_964495395.1 Microcaldota archaeon | reverse complement strand
TCAGCCAGTGAATGAAGCTGTTGATGATAAAGTCGTTCTGGGCGAAGGGGATAATGCGATAACTGGAAGCGAGATTCCCGAATACAACCAAAGCGAAGACGAAGAGCTCGAAAGCCTGATAGGCCAGTTAGGATAGTTCCGTATGCTTGTATGGCAAGGCAGCGTTCTAATAATGCATGAAATGGCGATGGCCTTGCGTACAAAGAGGCTGCACATGCATAAGTATTAAATTTGCAGCATTCAATCATCTATCAGGTGCTCTAATGGCTATTGAAAAGAGGAACAGCGAATTTCTTCCATGGACGGAAAAATACCGCCCGTCAAACCTTTCTGAAGTGGTTGGCCAGGACGAGATCGTCAAGAACCTTAAGTCATTTGTCAAGTCAAAGAGCATGCCAAACCTGCTTTTTTCAGGCCCTCCAGGAGTTGGCAAAACGACGGTGGCACTTGCACTTGCACACGAGCTTTATGGCGAAAACATAGCAGGCAATTTCATAGACCTTAATGCCAGTGATGAAAGGGGCATTGATGTTGTCCGCGGGCGCATAAAGGATTTTGCCCGGACACTTGCATTAGGCGACGCACCGTTCAAGCTGATTTTTCTTGACGAGAGTGATGCATTGACATCAGATGCCCAGCATGCAATGAGGCGTACAATGGAAAGCTTCTCATCAGTAACCCGGTTCATCTTAAGCGCAAACTATTCGAGCAAGATTATCGAGCCGCTGCAGAGCAGGTGCGCCATTTTCCGTTTCCTGCCTTTGCAGCAGAAGGATGTACAGAAGATGGTCGAGTACGTTTCCAAGGCAGAGGGCCTGAAGGTGGATGAAAAGGCATACGACGCACTGTTCTACGTTTCTGAAGGTGATATGAGGCGTGTGCTGAACCTGCTGCAGGGCTGTTCGATGCATTCCACACATATCACTGAGGAGAGCGTTTTCAAGACTGGTTCGCGTGCAAAGCCCAAGGAGGTCAAGCAGATGCTTGAGGATGCTCTGGCAGGAAATTTTCTCAAAGCGCGCGAGAACCTTGACAAGCTTATCATAGCCTATGGCCTGAGCGGTGAGGATATTATGCTTCAAATCTACCGGGAAATTTCACAATTGCCTGTAACCGAAAAAGAGAAAGTGGTCCTGATTGATCGTACCGGCGAATACAACTTTAGGCTGGTTGAAGGCGCGAATGAGCGCATACAACTCGAGGCCTTGCTGGCGCAGTTTGTGCTGCTGGCGAAGAAATAGGGGGTAATTATGGTTTCTCGCATAGAAAGTGATTTCCTCGGAAAAGTCGAAGTCCCAGAGGATGCCTATTATGGTTGTTTTACTGTTCGTGCAAACAGCACATTCAAACTTTCAGGCCAGAAGGTTGACCTGAGGCTGATAAGTGC
>CAZBWC010000161.1:0-607 GCA_964495395.1 Microcaldota archaeon | reverse complement strand
GCTTAGGTGGAAATCAAGAAAGCAGCAGCGCTTGCAAACAAAAAAATCGGGATGCTTGATGCTGCAAAAGCTGATGCAATCGTGCGTGCAGCGGATGAGGCATTAAAAGGCAAATTCGATAATGCATTTATCCTTGATGTTTTTCAGGCAGGTGCAGGCACTCCAATGCACATGAACGTTAACGAAGTTCTTGCAAACCGGGCAACCGAGCTGCTTGGGGGAAAGAAAGGTGAGTATCTTGTTCATCCTAATAATCATGTTAACATGTCCCAAAGCTCGAACGATATTACGCCCACGGCAGTGCGCATTGTTGTTTTGCACGAATCAAGGCAATTGCTCGAGCACGCGAGCCAGCTGCAAAAAGGCTTTGAAAAAAAGGCAAATGAATATGCAGGAGTTGTAAAAGTCGGCCGTACTCATCTTCAGGATGCCGTACCTATATCATATGGCCAGGTTTTCGATGCATATGCCCTGTCAATATCACACGACCTGGAACGGTTATCAGCTTCATTTGCCCAATTGGAATATTTCGGCATAGGCGGCACTGCTGTTGGCACCGGGATAAACACCCACCCTGAGTTCAAAAAAGACGTGTGCTCTTCCGATC
>CAZBWC010000160.1:1201-2066 GCA_964495395.1 Microcaldota archaeon | reverse complement strand
ACGGAACAATACACAGTTTTAGAAAAAAATACAAATATTACGATGTGCTGATAAAAGATGATTTTCCCTATAAAATATACACACTAAAAGTGAAGGCAATTCCAACTGACCAGTTCAGCCTGCCTTATTCTGGTTTCAAACAATATTTCTCTGAGGGTGGCATTCTGAATAAGGATGGAAGCGCTGCCAGTATTGCGGCAATAGACCTTTCTGACAAGGCAGCTAATCTTGGAGGCAGTGAGTCACTGAAATCACTGGCAGGCCCTGAATTCGCTTACTCAATTGAAATGCCCGGCGAAATAACAAGCGCTTCTGCGGGCACGTATTCAGCAAGCATCGAAGGCAACACCGCGCGGTTTGACCTTAACAAGGTGCTTCTTGATTCAGAGCCGCTTGAAGTGCAGTCACAAGAGCTAAATATGCCTTTGTTGTTTGGCGTTGCCGCGGCATTGCTGCTTGTATCGCTTGCACTGTACTTCTTCAGGTTCAGGAAAAAATAACAGGCATTGGTCTTACAAGAAGGAACTTTGGAGTATCATTTGTATTCGCGCTCATCCTGTTACTGTGTTATCCTATGGGTTTTAAAGTTAAAGCCTTTAACAAGTACACTGGGGAGGGTGTGATTTATGGGTGCTCAAATTCATGGAAAACAATTATTGCAGGTAAATGTTCAAGGGACGACTAAGAATCTCTTGGTATTGAGAGACAACGGAACCACAAGGCTTTTTGATGCTCATCCTTTGGTAGAAGGTTTTAACGTCGAATATGGAACTAATCTTAAAGTTGTATCCCACGGAGTAGCTGATGTTGCACTTAACTTTGGAGAAGCATGGAGATGTGTGCCTCATTGTGCAGTTGACCACCG
>CAZBWC010000160.1:0-1191 GCA_964495395.1 Microcaldota archaeon | reverse complement strand
AAACATGGAGAAGCCTGCCTGCTTTTGCAGTTGATGCTTCTATTGCTTATGAAAAACCAGGTATCGAATTGGGAAACGAAATAGTTTTTGCTGCTGAAAGGGGGCCAAGAGTAGTTTTGGCAACAGGCAAATACAAAGGAGAAAGAGATGTTGCATTGGTGGCTTTAGGGCTGAGCGCATTAGATTTTAAGCCTGACGGGGATTCCATCGTTTTAGATATTCATGAAGATAGGCTAATTGTTGTTCGTGATTTCCCAGGTTTAGATGGCTATTATCTGCCACATCCTGAGACAGGCGTTCCCCAGGGCAGACAGATAGGACCAATCTCCGACTCCAGATATCTCTATAGCTTAACTGGTTCTTCGTATGTGGGCCTTCTGGTCCGCAACTTCACCCACTCCAAGCGGTACGTCAATGCGGCCTACAGGGCGTCCAATAGGCTCGGGGTGGTGGCGGAAGTCCCTGAATATGATGTTGGCTTAATCAACGTGCTTATTGCTCAAACTGCAACTCCGCAAGCCTGCAATAACACCGTTCTTCAAGTAAGTGGCTACACTCCAGATGAACTACGCGATTTGGCTGGAAAGGCACAAAGTGCAGCCATAGGATTAATCGGTACTGTATCTGATGAAACCCTGGCTCCTATTTTGCAGCTGGCAGAACTCGTAGCCCGTTCAGAATTAAAATAGCCTGTTCGTCGTCCAACGTTGTCCTCGGCATGCAGTTTAAAAGCCTGATGCTACCCTATCTTTTTGTCAAATGGTGATTCTATAACAGGCATAATAGGGTACGGCGCATACGTGCCGACATACCGCATCAAAACTTCGGAAATTGCCCGAGTATGGGGCGAGGAGCCTGCACGCATAGAAAGCGGGCTGGGCATTATCGAAAAGGCGGTTGGCGGCGTTGACGAGGATACTGCTACGATAGCAGTGGAATCATCAAGGAATGCGCTTCTTCGTGCAGGAATAAATCCATCGGATATTGGTGCTGTTTATGTTGGCAGCGAATCGCATCCATATGCTGTGAAGCCTACTGCTACGATACTGGCAGAAGCCATAGGTGCAACTCCTCACACAACTGCTGCAGACCTTGAATTCGCATGCAAGGCAGGCACTGCAGGAATACAGATGCTCATGGGCATGGTAAAATCAGGAATGATAAAATTCGGCCTTGTTGCTGGTTGCGACA
>CAZBWC010000159.1:0-2071 GCA_964495395.1 Microcaldota archaeon | reverse complement strand
GCGTCGAAGGACAGAAGATGAGCAAAAGCCTTGGCATTGTCATTGACCCGTTCTACCTGCTGGGGCAGTATGGCCTTGACCAGTTGCGCTACTGTCTGTTAAGCGAAATTTCAACGTTTGAAGACGGGGATTTTTCCCAGCGTGTTTTAGTTGACAAGAACAACAGCGAGCTCCTGGCGAATCTTGGCAACCTTATAAATCGCACACTGGTTTTTATAAAAAATAATTTTGACTGCAAAATCCCCGAGGCAAAACCTACTGAAGAAGATGTTCAGTTCCTGACCAAGCAAAGAAGCAACTATGCGAAAATCGGGCACTTTATGGAACAATACCGCATAAAAGACGCGTTGGATGCATGCATGCTGGCATCAAAAGAAGCAAACAAATATTTCCAGGACAGCCAGCCATGGGCGCTTGTAAAGGAAACTCCGGAACGTGCTGCAACAGTGATCAGCATCTTGGCAAACCAGGTAAAAGATGCGGCAATTCTTTTTGCACCGTTTTTGCCAAATACTAGTAAGGCTATCTTTGAGCAGTTGAACATTGAACCCAAGCTATGGGTTGACCTTGGCGAACTTTCCTTGCCTGAAAACCACTCTATAGGCGAGCCGGCACATCTTTTCCGAAAGATGGAATTCAAGGAGCTGGAAATAGCAGAGCCGAAGTTCACTGTCGAGCATGCTGTTTCGCAAATGGGCATTAAGGCTGCAGCAGCAATAATCGATGTTGACTCTATTTCCAACAAAAATTCGAAGCTGGAAGAGCTTAAGGATGAAAAATTCTCCATTAATGACAGCGGATTTGTTGAGTTGCACAAGCAGGTTGGTGCAGAAGATGGAACTTCACTCAAATGGCTTCATGATGTTATTGCCAAAAGCGGTAAACTTCCGAACATAAATACTTCCGTAGATGCTTACAACTACGTCAGCGTAAAGCACAATTTATCTGCAGGCGGGCATGATGTTGCTAAGATCAAGGGAGACGTACGCTTGGCAGTGTGCAATGGCACTGAGGATTATGCTGAACTGGATTCCAAGGAATCAAGAAAGATAGCCCGTGGCGAATATGCTGCTCTTGATAGTGAAAAAGTTATTTGCAGGCTGGAGCTGAAGCAATGCGAGCAAACCAAGATAACTAAATTTTCCAAGAAGCTGCTGGTTTATTACCAGGGGCATAATGGCCACACACAGGAGCAAGTTAACGCGGCAATGCTCGAAGCGTGCAAGCTGATAACAGAGGTTTGCGGCGGCAAATACAAAATCATCTACCCCCCCAAATTCAGTGCAGATATTTCATTCTCAGACCTTGATATCGAAGTTGGCCAGGTGCTTTCAGCAAGCAAGCACCCTAATGCTGATAAGCTTCTTGTTGAAAAGGTGAAGCTGCATGACAAGGAAGTGCAGCTTGTTTCTGGTATTGCAGAATTCTACAAGCCATCTGATATTGTTGGTGAAAAGGTGCTTGTGCTCAGAAATTTGAAACATGCTAAAATAAGGGGCACAGAAAGCCAGGGTATGCTTCTTGTCTGCGAAGCAGCAGATGGTAAAATTGAATTGCTCAGTCCTGATGCGCCTGTTGGCACCAAGCTTACTGTACAAGGCATCTCACAGCAGCCTAAAGAACAAATATCTGTTGAAGATTATTTCAAGCTAAAGCTTGACGTGAAAAACTATCTCGCTGAATATGAGGGCAAGCAGATTATGGCTGGTGAAGCCCAGCTGAAAACCAAAAATCTGGCAGAAGGTGCGCTGCATTAATCTTCTATTTCAATAACTTATTTGGTTCTGAATATTCTTCTGCTTCGTTCCAGCGCAACTATGTAAAGCAGCATTACTGCTCCCTGGGCGATGAGCATGAGCTGAAGGTTTCCGGAGAGTGCGAAAGCAAACGCCACCATGGAGCCGACCGCTCTTCCTGCGTCAAGCATCATCTCCCTGCCCACCATAGTGTCAGCAAGCGACCTGCTCTTATCCACTACGTAGGCAAATGCCTGTGGGAGCAAAATAATACAGAAAAAGCTTATTGTACCGAAGAGGAGGACGAACCACGCTATATCGTTTGCCTGGCTGAT
>CAZBWC010000158.1:0-2094 GCA_964495395.1 Microcaldota archaeon | reverse complement strand
GATTCGACTCTGCAAGCAGATGTTGTTTTCTCCTTTATGATAAGTTTTTATTCTACCAAGTTGCTTATGGTATGAGTAATCTGTCAAATTATTATTGTTTCTCATTGGTGGTATGATTGGCCGAACCCCTAACCCTTAGAGTCAATACTCCTGCTTCTCGCCAGGCACAGCAGCCGAGGGTTAATTTTAAGCAATATCATGGTGCTGTTGCCAGCAACAGGCTTGACCAGGTTCCGCCAAAGCTTAGGGAAGCTGCAGAAGAGCTCCAGGCAGCTTCAAGGGAAAAGGGCCTGGAAAGTTTTACTGCTTCTGCCAAGCATCTTTTCGGCGGGCTTGACAATGACTTTTATCTTTACTTCATAAGGCGCCTTACTGAACTTGTCCAAACAGGTATTCTTAATGATCCTGATAAGCAATCAACCTACCTGAGCCTGATGAAGGAAAATCCGGATGCCGCAGATTCCCTGGCAAAGCTCTGGGTAAAAATAGCCGCTGATATGGGAGTTGAAAGATTCAATAGCCTGAGTACTACTGATTTGTCTCATATTACTCGCATAACTATCAGGCATAGTGGCACTTCCTGCCCGGACGAACTTCACAGTTCCTTTAATGAGCTTGCCCGAAGGGGCGAATTTAACAGCATTGAGCCGGTTTCCCAGTTTGTAGCTGAGCGTGCCTCAAAAACAGAAGATATACAAACTGCACTACAGGTTGATTTGAAAACAGAGCAGGCTGTGCAAGTTCCACAGCCCGATGGTGCCTGCCCCATACCGTATACTTCCGGTTCTTTTAACGCTCCTATTATCCAAAGCAGTGTGAGGTACCACTATGCATCGCTGTCCCTAACTGCTTCTGGAAACGCGGCTGCTGCCACTTCTGATTCAGGCGATATTTATGGAGGTAGCCCTAGCAACTTTTTCAGCAATGCTTCTGATCATTCAGATTCCGGATCTCAGTCATCACATGCCTCTGAAAGTGGGTTGGCCGAACAATCTCGGATGGTGGCTTTCTCGACATGGCGCAGGAGCAGCTCTCAAAACATTTCTGTTAGTGACTTGGGCCAAAAACCCTCTTCCAGTACTCTTACATCTATATCTGCACCAGCGTCCTTAACCTCAAGCCGTATTGCCATGGCATCTGCTGATGCTGCTGCCTACAATACCCTGCCACTAAACACAATGCCTCATTCTCACTGTCGCCATCCGCGAACTTTCGATTCGACAAATGCTGTCCGGCTTAGTCCAGCAAGAAAGGTGCCTCTGCCACCAGCATCTAAGGAAGTTCACCTAAATTTTGCCCAGGCAACTCCACCCCTCATCAAGTTTTCTGCTTTCTTGCCTGCAATTATTGTTCCTGGAATAAAGCCAACTGCCCCGGCTAAGCGCAAGAGGAATTTGCGTACCAATACTACAAAGGGAAAAACCCCATATCAAAAACCAACTCTTCAACCACCAGCAACCAAAAGCAAAAAAATTACTAGGGCCGTTCGTGAAGCCAAGCGTCTGTCCAAGGCTGTTGGCGCATCAATTGTTCCAAAACTTAAGAAGCGGATCCAACCATCCAGAAAACTTCCTAATATCGTGCTTGTGCGCAAGGTTGCCAAATCTGAAAAAAGTATTTTAGAAAACAGGCATGCTAAGGCTGCCAAACCACGGCCTTTAGGCAGTGGAGCGTCACAGCATAAGTCTGCGGGTACTACAACTAAGAAAAACAAAAATCAACAATCGCCACGCACCAAAACTCCCAGGGCAAAAATTCTTCACCCGTCAAACCTTCTGGAAAAGGGAGCCAAAAAATCCAGGGCTGCACCTGCTTCTAAGCAGCCAAACAAACTTCAGCCTGCTTCAATTTCACCTACCTCTGGTAAGTCCACACACAACTCCAAAAAACTAACTCCAAACAATAGCTCAAAGCGCCTTACAGCTGAAAGGGCAAAACGCCTGATGGCTGAAAGAGAAAGACGCAGAAAGGCTAAAAAGAAATCAGTAGTGCGATTGCTTGTTCTGGATTCAGGCAAGAGGAAAAGGCATGCTCGAAGCTAAAGGCCAACCAGAGGGGAGCGTCCAGCGACCTTTGGTCGCTGCCTCTCCAAGA
>CAZBWC010000157.1:0-2097 GCA_964495395.1 Microcaldota archaeon | reverse complement strand
GGCATCCTGACATCGAGGAATTCATCACTGCCAAGCAAACACCAGGCGTTCTGGAAAACTTCAATGTGAGCGTTGGTGCAACTGACAAGTTCATGGATGCTGTCGAGAAAGACGGCGATTTTGAGCTTACAAATCCGCGAAACGGTCAGCCTGTGAGGACAATAAAGGCAAGGAGCATCTTCAAGCTGATTTCGTACAGTGCATGGAAAAGCGCAGAACCAGGAATGCTCTTCATGGATACCATAAATAAAACGAACCCAACACCAACCTATCCTATCCATGCTACCAATCCCTGTGGTGAAGTCCCGATGCCTGATTTCGAATCATGCAATCTTGGAAGCATCAACATGGCAAAATTCGTAGATATAGACTGGAGCAGGACTGATTGGAAGAAGAAAATTAACTGGGATAGGCTGCGTTATGTTATCAGAATGGCAACCCAGTTCCTTGACAACGTTGTTGAGCTGAACAAGTATCCGATTCCGCAGATTAAGAAGATGACTATGAATCACAGAAGGCTCGGCCTTGGAGTCATGGGATTCTCAAAAATGCTGTCTAAAATCGGCGTAAGGTACGATAGCGAAGAGGCTTACAAGATAGGCGAAGAGCTCATGGAATTCATAACGGTTGAAGCCAGGAAAATGAGCCATGAACTTGGAAGGGCAAGAGGCTCTTTCCCGGGATTCAAGGACAGCGTCTGGGCAAGCAAATACGATGCAATGAGGAATGCTACGGTTACTTCAATAGCGCCTACAGGCACTATCTCCATGATTGGGGATACTAGTAGCGGTATTGAGCCAACGTTCGCACTTTCGTTCCTTAAAACAGTGCGCGCAGGGCAATACTACTACTGCGATGAGGTATTTGAACATGTCCTCAAGGTGAGGGGTCTCTACAGCGAGGAACTTATGCAAAAGGTCATGGAATCAGGAACTATTCAGGAGATGGAAGAGCTGCCTGCAGACGTGCGCAATGTATTCAGGGTAGCATATGACCTGAGCCCGGAATCGCATGTAAGGATTCAGGCTGCGTTCCAGAAGCACACCGATCTCGCAGTGAGCAAAACCATCAACATGCCTGCAGAGTCAACTGTTGATGATGTTGAGCATGTTTATATGCTGGCATGGAAAACAGGATGCAAGGGCATAACCATTTATCGGGACAGCTCAAGGCAGGAACAGGTGCTTCACGTTGGCAAGACTGCGAAGACAAAGACCATCGAAGAGGATAAGACATACATCCTCCAGCATACTCCAAGCGAAGCGCAGGTTGCAGTTGCACAGGCTGCATAATTTTTTCTTTTTTCTTATTTTTATCTTTGTCAAATCTAGATTTTAAGATTTATTGGGACTGTAGATTGGAATAAAAGCATTTCCATGAATTTTATTACATCTATCTGAGCTTATTGCTTAGATTGCGTTAAGCCTCTTATGCCTCGGTAGCTCAGTAACATTTAGGACATCGCTTGAATAATGCGTTTTGGTCAAGCTTTTCCTAAAAGCTTGAAGGTAGAGCACCTGACTGTTAAAAACTTTTTGGAAAAGTTTTATCAAAATACTTTTTTCAAAGGTTTAATTGACATCAGGGGGTCGGAAGTTCGAGTCTTCCCCGGGGCGTAGCTATTCCTTAATCTTAAAGTAATCCTTTACTTTTGAACAAATTACTGTGGGGGTATAATACATCAATAGCAATTCGAATTTTTTTATTGAACCCTCTTTTTTATAACCTATCGCATAGGTATCTGAATTAAATGAAAGTCGCAGGTATTTGCCAGGCATTACCGAAGTTATTGAGTCACGTGGAATTGTTATTTTTGCCCTTCTTGTCCACCCTGAAACTATAATTAATTCTTTTTCACCTAACGTGACTACTCCCCACGTATGCATCGGAAACTTTATAGTCGGCCAACCTTTTATTTCATCTCCTTTAACATAACAAGAAAACGTTGTCTCAGTATTTTGAGCTTGTTTATCAGCCATATTTAACTATAAAAACAGAGTGTATAAAAATCTTGCATTGTAGGTATCTCCATGGGAATGAGCAAAAAAGACTTGTCAAGAAAAAAAGCTAATATTAAGGAAAAAATAGAGGAGCTGG
>CAZBWC010000156.1:1492-2101 GCA_964495395.1 Microcaldota archaeon | reverse complement strand
CACGTTGCCTGGTTCGTATACATCGAAAATAGTTGCTGATAAAAGAGCAATAGTGGCAAAGCTGAAAGAGGAGTGCGGCGAGCTTATATGTGGCAAAACCAAAGCCAATATTAAGTGGGAGGCTGCTGATCTATTATACTTCATAATGGTCTACCTTGAAAACCGTAAAGTTGGCTGGACTTAAGTATTAAAAGAATTGAGAAAAAAAAAAAAAAAAGAGTGATTTAAATGAAACTGACACCTAAGGGCATGAGGGATATTCTCCCAGAAGATGCAATGTTGCGAAGGCATGTGATCGAGACATTTGAGGCTGTTTTCCGCAAATATGGTTTCGTGCCTCTTGAAACTCCTGCAATGGAATATTTAGACACGCTAAAAGCAAAGGCAGGGGAAGAGGTTTCAAAGCAGATATTCGTGCTTGCTAATGAGTCGCTTGGACTGCGGTTTGACCTGACAGTGCCTCTGGCAAGAGTTGCTGCAACAAACACATTCGCAAAGCCGTTCAAGCGCTATGCCATGGCACCTGTCTGGCGTTACGAGGAGCCTCAGAAGGGCAGGTTCCGCGAGTTCTGGCAGACGGATGTTGACATCGTGGGAAGTAGTAGCATG
>CAZBWC010000156.1:0-1482 GCA_964495395.1 Microcaldota archaeon | reverse complement strand
TGCGTTGCGAGGCAGAGGTGCTTACGGTTGCAGTCGAGTGCCTAAAGGCGCTTGGCTTTGAGAACCTGCGTGTTTTGCTAAACAACAGGAAAATACTTGATGCTGCTGCAAACAAATTAGCGATTGAAGACAAAAAAGAAGCAGTGTTTCGCCTGTTAGACAAGCTCGACAAAACGCCCGAGGAAAAAGTATTTGCAGAACTTGAAGAAGTTATTGGAAAACCTAAGGCAAAGGAGCTTATGAAACTGTTATCTGCCAAAGGTTCAAACAAAGAGCGGCTTAAGGCTGCAAAATCAATCAGTGAAGAAGGTGCAAAAGAGCTTGAGGCAATAATAGACATGTGTAACTTTGATATTGAAATCAATCTAACACTGGTACGTGGACTTGGATATTACACTGGCCCTATATTTGAAATCAAAGGCGACCCAAGCATAGGCTCGCTTTCTGGAGGAGGGAGATACGACAACCTGCTCGGCGTGTATGGTCAGCCTGATTTTGCAACTGGCATAAGCCTTGGCATTGAACGCATTATTACACTGATGAAGGGGCGCGACGGAGTCGTTCCTAAAACTTACACTCAAGTTTTCGTTGCCTGCGTGAAGCCTGAGTTATACAAAAATGCCCTTGCTGCTGCATCTGAACTGCGTAATGCTGGTATTGCTGCTGAATGCGATTTAAACGAGCGTAATCTGCGCAAACAATTTGACTATGCTAATTCTCTAGGCATCAGGTATGTGGCGATAATAGGGCCAAAAGAAGCCGAGGAAAAAAAGCTCACACTCAGGGACATGGCTTCTGGAAAGGAAGATCTGATGAATGTTGCTGGTGCTATCAAGGCATTAAAGCAGAAGTGATGGTGGCTATTTGATACGTGCTAAATTGCTTTATCTAAGGGAAAAGCAATTCTTTGTGAAAAAAGGCGGGGCTCTTGCTTATCTTGGAAAGCCGAATGATATTTCAAAAAGGCTCAAGGAAGATGGGTTTGGCCTGCTTCACATAATTGACCTGGATGCTATCAAAGGCCAGAAGACGAATTTTGATGTTTATGACACTTTGACCTACTCCATCCACGTGCAGGCTGAGTGCGGGGCAAATCCTGCGTTCATGGAAAGGCTGCTGAAGATAAACTGCCGTGTTGTTGTACATTTGCCTGCTGATCTCAGTGCATTATCAGTTATGAAAAAATCCCTGCTTGGAATCGTGCCTGCTGGATATAAAGGTAGTGTTGAAGACTTTGGCGATGTGTTGCTTGAAGATGCCACCCTGGCGTCAGTCAAAAAATTCTCCAAACTAGGAAAGCGTGTTTTCGTCTATGAAAAGGATTACGATGAGAAAATGGAAAAGCTGGTTTTTGCTGTGATTTATACTTAAGTTGCAGATGTTCAATTCGACCTAATTTTTTTGTGCTCCTTAAATCTGCTACAGTTCCTAAATTTGGGTCGCACTTATAGCACGGCCTTCAAATCTCTTTCCAAATCAACT
>CAZBWC010000155.1:0-2191 GCA_964495395.1 Microcaldota archaeon | reverse complement strand
TGAGCCTTGCAACGCCGGTGCAGTTTATTGCAGGGTGGAGGTTCTACCGGGGGCTGTATGATGGGGTAAAGGCCAGGTCTGCCAACATGGACACTTTGATTGCACTAGGTACATCGGCCGCATGGATTTATTCTACACTAGCTGTATTCTGGCCGGCCGTGTTTGGAAGCGATTCATATTTTGATACCGCAGCTGTTATAATAACACTGATATTGCTGGGAAATTATTTCGAGCATGCGGCCAAAGGAAAGGCATCCGAGGCGCTAAGAAAATTAATGGATCTGCAGCCAAAGATGGCTACTGTTATAAGATCAGGTAAAGAAGTGAAAATACCTGTGGAGAAAATAGAGGCCGGCGACATAATAATAGTAAAGCCGGGCGAAAAGATACCTGTTGACGGTATAATAATATCCGGCGATTCATCTATTGATGAGTCTATGATAACAGGGGAGAGCATACCAGTAGAAAAGAAGAAAGGCGATGAGGTTATAGGGGCTACCATAAACAAGCATGGACTTCTGAAGATAAGAGCAACAAAAATTGGCGGAGACACTATGCTTGCGCAGATAATTAGTCTTGTAGAAGAAGCCCAGATATCAAAGACACCGATACAGCGCCTGGCAGACAAATTATCATCGTACTTTGTCCCAGCCGTTGTTATTGTGGCGGTTCTTGCTTCCCTGGCGTGGTATTTCGTGCTAGGAATGCCTTTTGTATTTGCTTTCACGATACTTATCTCTGTCTTGATAATTGCATGCCCCTGCGTATTGGGTCTTGCTACGCCAATAGCAATACTGGTTGGTACAGGCAAAGGCGCAGAAAATGGCATCCTTATAAAAAGCGGCGAAGCACTCGAACTTGCAAATAAGCTTGACATAGTAGTTTTTGACAAGACAGGAACCCTGACAAAAGGGAATCCTGAGGTTACAGATATAATAGATATTGAAGGTAAGCGTGATGTTTTATTGTATTCGGCAATTGCAGAGAAAGGATCTGAACACCCTCTGGCTGATGCAATCCTGAAAAAAGCCAAGGAAAGAAGGATGAATGTACCTGATGCCAAGACATTCAAAGCGCTAACAGGCAAAGGCGTATCTGCAAGCTACAAAGGAAAGCGCATACTCCTCGGCAACAGGAAACTTATGAAGTCGAACAGCATCAAGCTTAAGGACGAAACTGAAAGCCTGCTGTTAAAGTTGGAGGAAGAAGGGAAAACAGCAATGCTTGTAGCTGTAAACAATAAAATTACAGGCATAATTGCAGCGGCTGACACACTGAAAGAAAATACAAAGAAGGCAGTCAAAGAACTTCATAATATGGGAATAGAAACTATAATGATAACAGGCGATAACGAGCGGACAGCAAAAGCGATTGCCGGCCAAGCCGGAATAGAAAAAGTGCTTGCCGATGTGCTTCCAAAAGACAAAGCAAAAGTAGTAAAAAATCTTCAGAAGGGAGGAAAAGTAGTTGCAATGGTTGGTGATGGCATAAATGATGCGCCGGCTCTTGCGCAGGCGGATGTGGGCATAGCTATTGGCTCTGGTACGGACGTAGCGTTAGAAACCGGCCAGATAGTCCTGATAAAAAGCGATTTGCGAGATGTTGTAAAGTCGATAAAGCTCAGCAAGTACACGATGAAAAAAATAAAGCAGAACCTCTTCTGGGCGTTTTTCTATAATATTGCAGGTATACCGATAGCTGCCGGCATTCTTTATCCTGTCTTTGGATTGCTCCTGAGTCCGATCATAGCAGGAGCTGCTATGGCCTTCAGTTCAATGTTCGTTGTCGGAAACTCAATTCTGATGAAGCGGTTTAGCTTAGATTAAAACAGGTATTTGAAATCTATTACACGAACACCATCTGCATCTCTGTATTGCCTTCCATAAAAAGTTTGAAATCTTTCTAATAATTCTTCTCTTGAGTGCATATCAGACCCGTCAAAATCTGTTTCCTTTAGTTCACTTATTAATGCCTCTTTGACTCTTAGGATTTCTAATAAATATGCGTCTGGACTGAAACTTCTATTGACATGAAATCTGGACAATAGTATATCACCTGGTTGATAATTATTGTTTTTTTCAGGAGCAACCTGGTCTCTCAATGTCCTTGTTAAAACTCCTGAAATTATAGACGGTTCATAAGACGGAGTAAACCATATCTCTTTTTGCATAGAAGTCATTCAAGTCCATCC
>CAZBWC010000154.1:0-2229 GCA_964495395.1 Microcaldota archaeon | reverse complement strand
CGTGGGCCTATCTTGGTGACGCTACCGAACAGTTCGTTTCATATGCAACTGCCCTTGGCATTGATTCCGATTCATTCAGGACTTGCCTTACAGAGAGGCAGTATGAAGATGCTATAGAGGCAGACGTTACTGCAGCGGAATTGGCAAGCGGAGGGGGAATAGGTACGCCTACCACATTCGTTATGGTGCCTAAAAGCAAAGTGGATGTGGATGAATGGGCTGCTTATGCAGACAGCATCAATACGCAATACGGCCAGCCTCTTCTGAGCGTTGCACAGACTGATAACGAGTATGTGCTGATAGCTTCAGGTGCGTTGCCTCCGTCTATCTTTGTGACGATACTGGATGCTGTAACGTACTAGTTTTTTCTTTTTTATTTTACTTTTTATTTTTCTTATAGGAAGTCGGGAAAACTTTCTGAAACTTTGGGTCTAATTTTCAGACTCCACTAAAAAAGTTGGATTGATCTATACTGAGTCTGTGGATAAAGCTCAGTTAATACATCGAAAAAACTTAGTTGATTAATGCATGGTGGATTTTGGGCATCCTATTGGCAGAGGTTACCATGCGTGTGTGGGCTAGGATATTGAATTAGGCCCTGCGTTATCTCCTTATCATCATCCACAATGACAGGCCTATTGCAGCAACTGAAATTGCGAATGCCATTGCATAATAATTAGTGGGTTCTTCCAACTGCCCGGCCACAGGCTCTGATGGGGATTCTGACAGGGTGCTACCGGAGTCTTTTCGTAATGCCTGCGTTGGCACTTCTGCTTCCATGGCTGTTGCTGCACTGGCAGACTGTTCCAAATTCTCATTGGCCTCTGCTGCTATCGCCATGCTGCTGTCAGTTTCCAAGGCTAAGTTGTCATATGCTCTAATATTCTGTCCCTGCATGCCTGAATCGTCAAGCATAAGGAACATACTGCTCAATGCAACCAGCAGGCCTATCGCAAGAAGCACTATTGCGTGCACCTTGCTGCCTGATGTCAGCCGTTCGCCCTTTACTGTGAGGCAGTAATACTTCCATTTCCTGCCTTCGTCAATGCGTTCTACTAAGCCAGCATTTTCAAGCTGTTCGATATGTTGTATGATCGTTGGGGCGCTCATGTCCAGCTCATTGGCAAGCTCGCTCTGGGTTTTTTGCCTCTGTTTCAGTGCCTTGAGTATGCCTATGCGCGTATCTGCGCCTATGGCCCTTATTAATTCCTTGTTAAGGATTATTTTGTCATCCATCTCATCATCAGGTCATTATTTGAGGGCGAGCACCCTTTGCAAGGCGCTCGCACAACCTTCAATGTGCCGTTTTCATCTTATTTCAAACGTTGCATCGACATTTGCAGTTATCTCAACTTCACCGCCAAAGATTTCGGTACTGCTTCCTGCACTGGATACTGTTTCAGCCATTGCGTATGCGTAATCATACTTATAGTATGACGGATAATAGACGCTTTCGCTCATTGCTAATGGCTTTCCGAGCGTTGCACCTGCGCCTTAAGCTATTTTGAGTGCCTTAAGGCGTGCATCTGCTGATGCTTCTTTCAGAAGCTCCTTTTCCAGCTCTGCCCTGGTCTCATCCTTGAGAGTCAGTGCAATATTGCCTACAGCCATCTCATTCCCGCCTTGCTTTGTCAGCACGTCAACCAGTTCGCCTGTTTTGCCTGTATCTTCACTCTTCAGTCTTATTTGATGTACTGCTTCGTAACCTACCAATATGCTTTTTTGTGTACAGTCGTAATAATAGCTAGTCTCAACATTATCTGGTAAATCCTCTGGGCAATCCCATTCCCATTCATAAGTCGGGCCAACGCTTAGATATTGCGTTTCCAAATCGCTTTCAGAAACGCCTTTTGCAAGCAATGCTGATTTTACTGCTGCAAGCTTTTCTGCATTTTCTTGCTGCGCTTCCATTGCGCTTGAGCTGTTTGTTGTAATCGTGAATGCTATATATGCTATATCCGGTGTGGCAGTTGTCCTTGCTTCGCCACTGACGGATATACTATCCTTTTCAGGCTGCTGCGAATCAACGTAAAAAGTCTGTTCGCCTGTTTTTGTAAACATCCCATAACCTAGAATTCCCAATCCAAGCACTACCAAAACAAGCAATGCTGGCATCAAATGTTTTTCATCCATCTTATCACCTGCTTTATGCTAGACAGTTAATCCTTTAAAAACAAGCGAAATGCTTAGGTGCAGGCCTAATATTACTGTCGGCCTACTGTCCAGCCG
>CAZBWC010000153.1:0-2262 GCA_964495395.1 Microcaldota archaeon | reverse complement strand
GTTTGTTGGATACTTCAAAAGCTGATAGTGCCTACCGCGAACTGGAACTTCTTGAGCATGGGATTTATGACGCATTTGACAGCCTAAATACTGGTTATGCCCATATCGCTCCTAAAGGTGCGATGCTGGAGCCTCTGCGTCGTACCATGAGTTTTGCAGTTTTGAGAATGGAAGGTTTAGTCAACTTTGCCAAGGCTACTGCAGATCCTGAAGCGGATATTGGCCACGCATTTCAAAATTTCAGACAAGTGGTGCGTCCAGATACATTGGTCTCCATTGGAAGTTCCTCATTGCCTCTGTATGGCATGGGCGCCAGGGTGAGGGCAGCTATTCAGTGGACATCCTATCGAAGTGACTTATGGCAGGAAACTGAGGGTGCAGTGTTTCAGGCCGGCCAATTTGGTTTGGTGGGCAGTTCCGAGACCTCTGGTATGCAGGCAGAGTTATCTTCAAATATGCGTGTTCTCAATCATTATCTTGATTGTCTGGTAGTGAAATTGGCCTACCAGTATCTCACTTCTTCAACTTCCTCTGACGCCTTGCAGGGCGAGCTATTATCATCTGTCCAATCTGAACATCGCCTGGTTCCTGGAATCGGATTCTGGCTTCCTAATACTCAAAATATATTTCTATATGCAGAAGGCGGAGCCATATTGCCATTTGCTTCAAGCTGGGATATTGTTCGCGAAACCATTGATTCAGAAGACAATATCCAGTCTGAAACTACTCCTGGCCAGGGCCGCAGAAATCCTCATGCTTCATGGCGGGCAATGTTCGAAATCAGAGGCTATTTGACTGTATATCACGAAGGTTCAACAGATGCACAGTTGCCCATGACTGTCAGATTGGATGCTGGCCTTCCTTGGATCCAGATGCCCTGGGTTGACAGCAGAATTCCTCCTTCTATTAACTTATCAGGTTCGAGGTTTATGCAGTACGACATTTCGTCAGGTGCAAACCGCGAAATACTTGCTGGTTCTGCGGCTCTTAGCTATCCTGTTTTTGGCCTCGGGTTTATGGGGCATATTTCTGCTGAAGGGGCTTATGCTGCAACTAATCTGCCCGGTTTCATTAGCCATTCCGCGATCCTCGGTTTAGGCATGAATGTTGGATTTGCTAGGTTTGTTTTTGGCACTGATATGCTTCAGGATGGTGCAATGAATCTATCTTTCTCTATGGCACTACCGAATGTTTTCACTGGTTCGCTGTTTGTTGCAGGGGCTAACACTATTTCTCTTGGAAGCGAATTCTCAGCAGATAGTGGTAATGTGGTGGCAGGCTGGCGTTAATGCGAGCGTATGTGGGCAACGATGCTTATGCGTACCTTACTCAAAATATCTGGTTCATCTGATCGCGCCAGGAAATTTCGGGCAATTCAATTTTTTGTACCTCTATTAGCAATACCTGCTTCGTTGTCCTCCTGCCACAATATAGAACAGCCTGTGGTTGCCAGACAAGAGCAACCTACAATTGTAAGCTGCATTGATGGGAGCATTGCTGCAGACCCTCACTATAAGCTGCGCTTATATGAAACTGCATTTGAAGAGGCTGTAAAGGGTTTTCTCGATGTTTCAATCAGTTATGTCTCATCAATAAGTCGAACTAAGGCACGTTACACTGATTCTGGCATGGTCATGCTTCACTTAGAGCAGCTTTCATCAACTTTCTATTCTGACATATGGAAGTCCCATGAAATACTTGTGAATGCATATCACATGTTCGAGTGCCACAAAAGCCATCTTGGGCAGGGCACGTCCAAATTAAACTTTTTTATGGATCGCCTTAGCTCTACCATGATAGAGCTTAATGACATGCTTGCCTTGTGCTCCGGAAACAGGCCTGCGTTTGAAACTGCAATAGTTGAACCTGAAGGAATTCTGAGCAACAGCAACCTAATTGGGCTATTCAGCTACCTCTCTGACCTGAGGGGTGTTTTGAACTAGTCATCCATCTTGTGCCTTTCGACTTTTTCAGGTGCCTCGTGCGTAAGCTTTGCAAGCCTATCCAGCATGATTTTCCTTTCAGCACTTTGCAAGTGTGGCATTGTCCCTGTCAATTCCAAGCGTCAGTTGCGTGAGGTCATTTGTTCCTATACTTATGCCGTCAATGCCTTCTTCGCAGAACTGGTCAATGAGCAGTACTGTGCTTGGCACTTCAACCATTATCCACAGCTTGAAGTCGCGCGTCTGGTACATTTCCACGCTGCGCATTATGTCTTTTATTGCCCTGAGCTCACCCATCCGCCTTATGAAAGGTATCATG
>CAZBWC010000152.1:0-2299 GCA_964495395.1 Microcaldota archaeon | reverse complement strand
AAGGACTCGTACTTATCCTGTTTTTCATTGTAAGCAAGGGCCTCCCCTTCAAATATGATTTCACTCGAATTTATAGCACGTACAGCAGCTACGATATCAGGAAACATGTGGGTCATGTCTTCTAGTTTCCTTGACTACAAAACAACTTTATCACCTTCCTTGTGGCATTGCAGGCGGAAACCGTCGAACTTCATTTCAACCGCGCATTTCCCTATTTTATCGATTATTTCCTTGGGGCTGCTCAGCCTTTCCGCAAGTGCAGGCATCAGCGGCCTGAAAGGCTGGACAGTAAAGTGAGCTATTTTGTCAGGGTCCTCGTAAAAAATCTGCTGCGTCCCGTTGCCGTGGTGCACGTCCCAGTCCAAGGTCAGCACAGGTATTGTATGCGCGCTCCACATAATCCCGCATTGATTTATTGCCTGCACTAGAAACGGATAGAGCATCAAGAATAGTCGGATCACCTATGCCGAGCCTCAGCCTGCCAAGAACAAACCGTATGAGAAAGCGCGATTCCAATGGCGAGGCATTATTCAGAAGCTCGGTAAGATATTTTATCTTCAGTTCCTGGCTGCCCGAACCAGAGGTTTGTGCAATCCGCATCAGGGAAGCATGCACATAGAGAACATTCATCTGCTGAGAATAGAGGGATTGTTGTTTCTTGGCTGACATGAGCTCTTCAACTGTCAGGCCAAGGTCACCGGTTTTCTTATAGCGCTCGTCCACCTGCTTTTGAGTGTAGCCGGTTGCAGAACAAATTGCGCGTATAGCAAACTGCTCGCCCAGGCCAATGTCTATCCCGGAATAAGGAGGGGCAAGGATGCCTTGCATGAGATAGACAAGTTTGCTTATTTCATCTTTGTCAGCACGCTTTAGAAGGTCTGCAATAAGATCAGTCATCTCAAGCCTGCCGCTTTTCTTCTCTGTTTCAAGAAATACTGATGAAACATCGCTAAACGTCAGCATTGCTACACCCAAACCCTGTGCCCTTTTTCTTTTTTTTTTATTATACGTTCAAATTTCGTGAATATCCCGTTTTCAATTACCCCCGGAATGCTGTTAAGCGCCTGCTCAAGTTTCTTAGGTGCAGGCACTTGCATATTGCAATCAATAATGTAATTGCCGTTATCAGTTATTACAGGCTCGTTCTGCCTTAGCCGAAGCACAGGATTATCAACATAAGCACGAAGCTTCCTGAGGACCAGGGTATGCGAAAAAGGCAACACCTCAACAACAACAGTGCCTCCCAGTTTTCTTTTGAGTTTTGACTCGTCAACTATGACAACGAATTTTTTTGCCTCGTAATCAACTATTTTCTCCCGGGTAAGAGCTCCTCCGCCACCTTTGAGCAATGCGGATTTAGTTGCAATGTCAGCACCGTCTACTGCTATATCGATAGTGTCAACAGATTGCAAATCAACAACTTGCAGCCCTGAATTTACTGCAAGATTATGCGAGCCAAGGGATGTAGCAACGCATGTAACATCCAGGCCAGACTCTGCCTTTTCGGCAAGCAGCTTGATGAATTCAGCAGCAGTAGTGCCAGTGCCAAGGCCGACAACCATGCCCGGTTTTATAAGCTCCAGCGCGCCCTTAGCAGCATTTATTTTTTCCTGTCCAGCCATGATAACACCTGAAATGCCTAATGCACTATGCTGAATTTATTAAATTCACTAGATTCGGATTTTAGCGTAGTATACTCAACTTTAATATTATCTATGCGCGCATCTTCCGGACCTTTCCTGCACCATCTAAGGAAGGCATCCAGCTTACTGCGCTCACCGTCAGCAACGATTTCAACGCTTCCGTCTGAGCAATTCCTCACCCAGCCAGTAAGGCCAAGTGACGAGCCCATACTACTGGCACTTGACCTGTAGAATACCCCTTGTACAATACCATAGATATGCAGGTACATCCTTTCCATATATGAAAAAGCAGGTATGTATTATAAAACGTTTTGAAAGATAAGTAGATTATGGCACAATGTGAAGCAGTAGCAAGAGTTGCTCCAACTGAGCAGAGGGTAAGGCTTAGAAAATTCAATGTCAAAACAGAAAGCCTTGCACGTAGAGAAAGCCCACTTGCATACGATGTGAGGAACATAACCGTTCCAAGAGATGATTTTCACGGCACCTTACATGATATAGGAGAATTTTTAGATGGAAGAGGCTTCAAATTACCGAACCCGATGAATGCACAGGATTACAAAGGCACCCGGCTTGAAACATACCTTTGGACAAACGGCGATGAAAATGTATGGGTATTTGCAGGCTATTCAAAAGATGGCACTTATGCTACGATA
>CAZBWC010000151.1:0-2337 GCA_964495395.1 Microcaldota archaeon | reverse complement strand
CTGCCGGAGAAACACCTGAAGCTCCTGCAGTAACTCCAGAAGAGCCAGCAGCAGAATCCACTACGTCAGCTCCTAAAATCAGCAGTCCTGGCATCCCGCTCTTACCCATCATTGGTGTCGTAGCAGCAGTGGTTGTCATAGGAGTACTGGTTTACTATTTCCTGGTAGTCAAGAGGTAATTTTTATGGCGATTCGAAAAAACAAAAACACTTATAAAGAGAGTGTTTCATTGTTATTCAAAGTTTCCCCAGTTTAAGAACACGGATGGTATTTCATGTCTATCATAGATATTTTACATGGCGTAGCACAAAAATTGCCTGAGGTCAGGACTCCGGAAGTACCTCCCTCTACAAAGGAACGCCTTATATGGACATCCATCGCGCTCATCATCTTTTTTGCAATGTACCATGTGACTGCACTTGGTGTAGCTGCCCCGAGAACAGGCATAGACTTTCTTCAGACTGTTACTGCAAGCCGCATAGGAAGCCTGCTTACTATCGGTATCGGCCCAATAGTTCTTGCAAGTATCTTCCTTCAACTATTCGTAGGTGCTGGGCTGCTTAAACTTAATCTTCAGGACAGAAGTGATAAACAAAAATTCCATGAAGTGCAAAAAATACTTGCCATTCTGCTTGCAGTTGCTGAAGCTGCCGTGTTCGTAGCAGGGCCACTAAGCACCGGAATAACGCCTTTATTCAATGGGTTTGGGGAAGGTTACGTTACTAAAATCGACTCAGCTACAGGCGCGGAATCCCTGGTCCCGCATGCACCGTTCACTATGCTGCTCGTGGTTCTCCAGATTGCATTATCCTCAGTAATATTGCTCTATCTTGATGAAATAGTTTCCAAATACGGTATAGGCAGCGGAATAAGCTTGTTTATAGCCGGAGGTGTTTCCCTTTCAATTGTCGGCGGCACCATCAATCTTCTTTTGGGTGCAGGCGGGGTAATAGAAACCTTAACAACAGGTGGTGCAGAAGCGTTGCCTAATGCACTCATAATACTCCTCCCGCTTATCTTCACTATTCTTGTTTTTCTAATTACGGTGTACGCAGAGGGCGTGAAGGTTGAAATCCCAATCGCATACCAGCGTGTCAGGGGTCTCGTACCGAAACTGCCTCTAAAATTCTTCTACGTTTCAAACATACCTGTCATTTTTGCAGGTGCTTTGCTCGTTAACGTGCAGCTGTTTGGCGGAACGGTCTTAGGCAATTTAGGCATAGACTTTTTGGCATCCTCTGATGCAACTGGTAGATTACACGACGGATTCCTTTACTTTATAACTAATCCTGGGTTATTCTCTCATCAGCCTGGCCAGATTTTCGGCTACTGGGATTTCATACTTAACAGTACTACCCCTATCTTTGGGATACCCGAGTGGTTCCATGCTGTTTTCTATATTCTTTTCCTTTCTTTTGCATCCATATTATTTGGTCTGTTCTGGGTTGAAACCTCGAACATGGATGCTAAGAGCATGGCTGGCCAGCTTACTGGTGCAGGCATCGTGATGCCTGGCTTCAGGACTGATCCTAGGATGCTGGAGCAGATACTCCAGAAGCACATATTCCCGCTTACTGTTATGGGCTCGTTTGCCGTTGGTCTTCTTGCTGGGGTTGCTGACCTGACTGGCGCGCTGGGAGGCGGTACGGGTATCTTGCTTACTGTCGGCATTTTATACCGCATGTATGAGCAAATGGAACAGCTCAACATGTTCGGCCTTTATCCGGGCATGGGGCAGCTGTTTGGAAAGTAGTTGGCTTTTCTTTATTGGCATGGCGAAGCAATTTTATACAATCTTTTAAATCCTTTATCCTAATATATCTCCTATGCTTGACATAAAATTATTCAGGGAAAGCCCTGAGCTGGTTATGAAGGCACTTAAGGACAGGCAAAGCCCTACGGAATTGCTGTCTCTAGCCTCAGAAATAGCTTCGCATGATGAGAAATGGAGGCACATAAAGAAAGAGGAAGAGGAGCTTAGGGCAGAGCGAAACAAGTTGAATGTTGAAATTATTCAGCTTAAAAAAGCTGGAAAAAATGCTGATAAGCAAATTGTCCGTTCGGCAGAAATAAGCAAACGCGTGAAGGAAATATCTGATGAAACTGGCAAGCTCGAGAGCACAATAAAAGATGCGCTTTTGCACCTCCCAAATATTCCTGATCCATCGGTCAAGCGCGGCAAGGATTCTTCAGAAAACCGTGAAGTGCGTAAATGGGGTAAGCCGCTAAAGACTTCAAAGGATGTAAAAGCTCATTATGACCTTGCTGCTGCTTCAGGAATGATAGATTTTGAGCGCGGTGTCAAGCTTGCAGGCCACCGTTTTGCAGTGCTTAAGG
>CAZBWC010000150.1:0-2342 GCA_964495395.1 Microcaldota archaeon | reverse complement strand
CCAGCATGTTTCCTGATATTGTTACTGCTGTACGTACGATAACTGCGAGCGAAATCATATTCGAAGGCGAAGCTCTTGCTTACAACGAAAAACAAGGCAAGTATTATTCTTTTCAGCAGACAATGCACCGCAGGCGCAAGCATGGCGTGGAGCAGGCAAGCATCGACCTGCCATTAAACGTATTCTGTTTTGACCTGCTTTATGCTGACGGCAGGGACTTCACACTGGAACCATACAGCGAGCGCAGGGCAGTGCTTGAAAAGCTGTTTCCCTGCGGCATACTGAAGCTCAGCTCTGCAAAAACAGTGCGCACTGCAAAGCAACTTGATGCACTGTTCAAAAAATCAATAAAAGAAGGGCTTGAAGGTATAATGGCAAAAGATTTGAATTCAGTATACACTGCAGGCAAGCGCAAATTCGCCTGGATAAAACTGAAAAAATCGTACGGTCGCGCAATTGACACTATTGATGCAGCCATTGTGGGTTATTTCCTTGGAAAAGGCGCGCGTGCAGAGTTTGAATTTGGCGGCCTGCTTATTGCAGTGCTTAATGAGGATACAAATAGGCTTGAAACAGTTGCAAAAATCGGCTCAGGATATACTGAAGAGGAAATGATGCAGCTGCGTACCATGCTTGAGGCAATGCGCACTACTTCGCCTCCTGAGAACCTCGATTTCAAGCCTGCAATGGAGCCTGATTTCTGGGTTGAGCCCAAATACGTTGTTGAGGTTGCATTTGATGAGATAACTCAATCACCGACGCATACGTGCGGAATGCACGACTCTGGTGGCAGCGATGGCGAAAAGGGCTATGCATTGCGCTTCCCAAGAATGGCAAGCATGAGGGATGACAAAAGCATCAAGGAAATTACCACGACAAGGGAAGTTATTACATTGTGCCAGAGGCAGAGAAGGTAGTCACGTTATCTACAATTACCTTATCATCTTGCAAACGAAGTGCTGTCATTCTCAACTAATCTATTAGTTTAAGCTTCTTCAGGCGAGATTTTATGCCGCCGTGTTTGCGATTATGTATCTTTGCAATTTCATTAATAGACTTACCCTTAATAAATTCTTGTTTTAGTTTGGTGTCCTCATCAGATGTCCATTTTTCATAGGCATGCGGGTAGTTTTTTCTTACTTCATCAAAAGTAACTCCTAAATCATATTTTTTTGGGACGCCCCCAAAATTATTCGGTGTCTGATTATTAACGGTGGTCCGAAGTCCTCTTCTAAAGATCGTCTTGATCCTTTTACGTTCTGTAACTTTATGTAATGGTCTGGGATTGTAGAGATGAGGATACTTTAACGCTCTTTTTAACATTCTTTCCGTTATTAATCTTTTTTGATGCTCGTCTGGATCTTTCATAATTGTTGAGACATACTCTTCAGAATCTGCAACATCTTGTCGTTCCAACTCCTCATCATCAACTCTGTACAAGACGTATTCTGGATAAAGATCATTAAAAAATTGATTCAGCTTAGACGATTTTATTCGCTTCATTTTTTCTTCATGCCAGGCACTATTTCTATTAAATACCTTTTTCACTTCGGAATAATCGAATTGTTTTACCTCGATATTCCAACTGTCTAAAAAGAACACGGCGAATATCCTGAGAGGGATCCCCATCTCAGCACATTTTTCAAAGCACTTTTTTTGATTGAAAGAAAATTTGAATTCCGGTAAGTCAATTTCATTCTTGTTTTTCTCAGTTATAACTTTACTTTTAACTTCATAAAGTACAAAGCCGTTATAGCATGGAATTTCATTGTCTATCGTAAAATCTGGTTTAAACAAATCAAAGGTCGTCCAATACGCTTCGAGAAAGTCTTTTTCCTCCTTTTTCATATCATTGAAAAATTCCGTTGTCAGTTTCTTAGGCGGATATTTGGAGGTCTGGATTGCATGTAAGGTATTCACGGCTATTATTTCTGCGAGTTTGTATCTTATTCTAAATGACGAAACTGTCGGATCCGAACCACCGTGCCATTCTATTAAGTTTATCCTCATACTACCGACCAGATTTAATTTCTTTCATTTTAGTTACCTTATTTTGAGAAGTATTCTGGATCGTATTGCGCTTTAAATGCAGAATTGTTTTTTTGGACTGCAGCAATGCATTCGTCAAGTACTTCTCTTTTTGTTTTTCTTTCCTTTCCCCCTTTGAGACTGTTTAATCGTAATGGCCAATAATACATTCTAATCTGATTCTGTTCATATGTACCACGGGGTATATGCAATAACTCCTCCTTCACTTTATCTTTCATCTTATTGAGCTTTTCAAACATTTTATCACCTTTGTTTCTTAACTAATAGTGGGAAGGAAGTTAATATAAGCTTTT
>CAZBWC010000149.1:1498-2495 GCA_964495395.1 Microcaldota archaeon | reverse complement strand
GATAGAAACATCCAGCCTGAGGGGTATTGCAGTATGTGTGCTTTCAATCCTTACTTCCTTGTCGCTGTCCATGGTGATGTAGCACTCGCCAAACCTGCTGAGCGATGTGCACGCTCCTGATACGTTGTGCAGAATAGTGTTTCCCTGTGTAAGTATCTGTGCCTTTATATAGTCACCTGGCCTTGCCCTGAAGGAGCATGTTTCCCAAAGGGTGCATGTTTTGATTAAATCGCGTGAAAGGTAAATAGTGATCTGCCCGTTTCCGACCTTGTTGAAATCCAAGTGATAGTATCTTGAGAATGTGGCAGCCACGCTCTTCTCAGAATCCATAACTAATGTGCAGTTTCTGGAATTTCCAGAACAGGCACCTTCCCATTTCCTGAAAACCTCCCCTCTCTCAGGTGTTGCTGTTAACGTGATTTTTGTCCCGTTTCGGTATATCCCATCACATTTCGGATTGCAACTTATCTTGTTGTCTTGCGTGGTAACAAGCCCATCCACTCCATCTTCTTTATTCACGGTAACATGAAGTTTATTAAAAGTGGGGGTAAAAAACTCGGCATATACCTTTTTATCTGAATTGGCCATGAAAGTACAGGTGCTATAATTACTGCTGCCGCTGCTGCAGTTAGCCCATTTTACGAATTCCGAATCAGGGTTTGGAATTGCATTCAAATCCACTCTTGTCCCTTTCATTACTTTTGCCGAGCAGTTATTCCCGCAGTTTATGATATCGTCCCTTGCTTTTACTGTTCCGTTTCCTTTACCCCTTATCTCCAGATTATAGGCTGTCCAAAAGAGAGCAGTAACCTTCCTGTGCCATTTCATTGGCAGAATGCAATGCCCTCTGCCGCCGCATTCGCCTTCCCATCCGAGGAACGCATACCCTTCAGCTGGATCTGGCACAAGGCGAAGGTTGCCTCGTGACAGCCATTCTCTTGAGCAGTTGCTTTTGCAGTACAGTCCAAACTTGCTGGTTTTCATCTTTTCTGCAACA
>CAZBWC010000149.1:0-1488 GCA_964495395.1 Microcaldota archaeon | reverse complement strand
TGCAGTTCGGTTTGCCCCGTTTGGGCCTGCAGGGAAATACACGGTTCCCTGCCCTATTATGGTCAGGTTCAGCGTGCGAAAGCCCGTATCATTGAAAACTGCCTTCACAGTCTTGTTCGAGTCCATGACAAGCGCACAGAAAACATCTGATATAGAGGAGCAGCCCTGCCATTCCCTGAATTTCTGGTCAGGGCCTGGATGCGCCTGAAGGTAAACAGCAGTGCCTTCAACATGCTGCGACATGCAACTCGGCCCGCATTCAATCCTTGAGCCGTTAACCTTTCCAACCCCTGAAATGTTTGCAGTCAGGGTGTAATTGACAGGATACCTGAAAACTGCAGTCACATTTATGCTTCTGTTCATCAGAAGCAGGCAGGTGCTGCTGTTGCCGATGCAATCGCCTTTCCAGCCGATGAACCACGCTCCTTCATTTGGCTGCGCTGTGAGATCTGCTGTTGAGCCCGTGTAGTACTGGGCTGCGCATTCATTCCCGCAGTAAATCTTGAAGAAAGGCGCGGTTACCATGCCTGGGCCAATCCTGGTTACAGCCAGGCTGAAATAATTGCTTTCAGGAGCCTCGCATTTCCCCTGGTTGAATGATTTCCCTTCAGGGCATGCAGTGCATTTTTCCCCTTCCATTACATACGGCTTTTTGCAGCCGTTATAGCAAGTGGAATCCATTGCGCAGATTTCACTGCTGCATATTGCCTCATTGAGAGCCCCACACGATATGCTTGGTGATAAGTTCATATTGCCCTGTTCCTGTCCGCCTTCTAAAATAAACTCAGAAGTAACTGTCTTATCAGAATCCATTGTTACTGTGCAAGTCTGGCCTTCAGTTGAGGCGCAGTCTCCTGTCCAGCCATTGAACTGTGACTCTGATGGAGATGCTGTAAGCTTAACCGTTGTTCCTTCAGAAAAGCTTGAATAATCATAACTGAATGTTGACCCTACGAAAATTCCAGAGGGCTTTGAGCTTATTGTCCCTTTCCCGCTTCCCGTTCTTCTTGCTGTGAGAGTATATTCCTTTACTATCTGCCCGCTGAACAGTGCTGTCACTTTCTTTGCCGAATCAAGGGTGACTAAGCAAGTAAGCTGGCTTCCTGTGCAGGCGCCTTCCCAGCCTGTAAACTCCGAATCGCCTGTTGATGTGGCACTCAAAGTTATTTCAGCCCCATCATTAATTTCAATATTGCACTGGCTGTCGCAGGTTATCCAATACGGGTATGAGGATGATACATACCCTTTCCCCGAGACATTTATAGATAGCGGAACAGCATACGAAACAGGGATAGTCAGCAATAAAGCAGTCAGGACTAATAACCCTTTATTCAAATTGCACCTCTTGTTATCCAAAATTAAATGCTAATATTTTTCATTTGTTGAGCATGATAAAACCGCACTTAACTATAAATATTTGTCGCTTTCATTCTTCATCCCTTCTTGCTAAGTAATCGTTGACTGTAACCAGATGAACTCCTTTTCCGG
>CAZBWC010000148.1:0-2544 GCA_964495395.1 Microcaldota archaeon | reverse complement strand
ACCAAAAGTAGGTGAGGTAGTCAATGCTGCAGTCAGGGCAAATGTAACATCCAATAGAACAGGCGGAGTTCTCAGCCCGGAAGGACTGGCAGCAACGCAGCTTATTGAAGGCGAAACAAGAGGAAGAAAACCAAGAATGGATCAACCAATAGCGCGTTTAAAGAAAGCAGAAGTCAAAGACCCGAAGGAAGAGAGAAAGGCAGTTGCAAGAAGGGCTGAGCAGGTAGATGAGATCCATTCCGCAGCAAAAAAAGAGGTAGATGACATAACACGCAAGCTGGGAAAATGGGGCCTAACGCTTGATGAAGATACAAAGGCACTTGCAAGAGGTTATGCTGCTAATGAGGTTGGAAGCACTGACAAAAACCAGCTAAGAGCTGCTGTCGCAGATTTCCTATTAGATAGAAACAACTTTGACCTTGCGAAAGATATTAGCACTGGAAAAATAGGTACAATGCAAGCAGCACAAATTCTAAAAGACCTAAGACAGATTAAGACTGATGCTGAAGAGAAACAAGAATTTATAGCCAGGAAGTAGGTATGGCATAAATACGTTACCTGGCCGCTTCCCAAATTACTTTGAAAAACGTATCATAGGAATCTGCTGCCTCCTTTAGGCGGATTAAAATGCCAATCGGCTTGTCTGACCAGATTATCATGCCAACAGTACCATTCCTGATAATGGTTTCAGTCAAAGGCTCAAAACCTGCAGAAGTATAGCGCACCTCTGATTTAGGATATTTTTTCTCAGCTCCCCATGATTGCAGCGACTCATTAAATAATAGCTGGGCAGCAATGCCTTTTGCTGCCCGCTTCTTATGATAACCAACCCACCAGGCATCTCCCAGCATGAGAGATTTTTTTGTTGAGCCGAATGTATGGTGCTCCTTGCCGCCAGCATCCAGCAAGGCATACAAAAGCTCTTTTATGCCCTTAATACCCCGGAAAACAGTTATTTCCGGCTTTGCCCTCGCCTGCTGCTGGGTCAAAAGCAGTTGCGGCAAAATATCTTCAAACCTCTCTCTTTTTTCATTTATGAATTCAACAATGTGCTTAGGGTCAGCTGCCTGATCGATGTTTCTTTCGCCTTCTTTTACAGATGAGATCAGCCCTTTTTCCATTAGCTTATTCAGCGTCATGTGCACAACTGAATTATGCAAATTGCTCTTTTCCAGCACAGGGCCAGCTGTTGAAGGCCCAAGCTCAAGCAATGCCAGATAAACCTTGATTTCAGCATTCGTGAGCCCAATATCCTCCAATATGGCAGTATCCATAGGTAGGCTACACCTCGGCAATATTTAACTCTATCTAATTGTCCTCCTTTTTTGGAGAATAATTATTTAAATATAAGATTTGGGCTAATTGTTTTGTGAGGTGGTCAGATATGGTGATATCAAAGATAAAGGCGGCAAGGCTTGAAACAATATACAAACCAGCTTACTGGGACAATGTCGCCAAAAATCTTGATGCAGAGCGCATAAAGCTGGCATCATACGACCACACAATATTGCCCGCAATGGGAGATTTGAGGGGCAAACACGTACTTGATTACGGCTCAGGCCCAGGGATACTTGCCAAAGCACTTGAAGAAAGAGGCGCAGTAGTAAAGGCATTGGACAGTTCAGTAATAATGCGCCATCTGTGCGGAGAAAAGATTGGCAGCGAAAATGTTTTTGAACACGCAGGCCAGATAGGCGACAGTCAGTTTGACAGGATAATTTGCAACCTGGTCCTTTGCATAGTAGGCGATTCAGAGGTAGCAGAAATACTTTCAAACATCAGGAGAATGCTCAGGGAAGGCGGCCTGGCATACATAGGTTTCTGCAACCCGTTGATTTTTGACGTGCCGGAATCGCAACTCGACTTGAGGCATGCGACTGGAGAACATTACTGCAACAACCATTATTACGAGAAAACAAAGAAAGAAGGCGGCTACAAACTGGTGGAACTGCACAGGCCGATTGAATGGTATGTGCAGGAATTCCAGAACGCAGGGCTTAGGCTAAGGAACATGGAATTCACACCTGAATATGGACTGAAAGGCAACAGCATACGGGATTTCGTAATATTCGAATTGGAGGCGATATGACATGGCAATGGCAGCAGGCATATTGGAAAGAATAGCCAGGTATTTCGATTTCGAGGAGCACAAAACAAGCTTCAAAACTGAGATACTTGCGGGGCTGTCAACATTCATGGCGCTGTCATACATATTCGTGGTCAACCCCTCGATACTCGGAGAAGCTGGCATGAACAAAAGTATGGTGCTGTTTGCAACTATTGTAGCTTCAGCACTGGCAACGTTTGCAATGGGGATATGGGCGAAAAAGCCATTGGTACTCGCACCCGGAATGGAGATGAAGGCGGACGTGGCATTTATGGTGATATTGGGGCTTGGGTTCACATGGCAGGAGGCTCTGGGAGCAGTATTCTGGTCAGGCATAATATTCATAGCGCTAACGTTAACCGGAATCAGGGAAAAAATAATTAACTCGATACCTGACAGGATGAAGGCTGGGCTCGCGTTATGCGTAGGAGTATTCC
>CAZBWC010000147.1:368-2578 GCA_964495395.1 Microcaldota archaeon | reverse complement strand
CATCGCGACCTCATTAGGCTTGTCTGCGGCATCCCATGCATTGGCCTCGCGCTCAACCATGCTTGTCTGGATTCTTATGAACAGTGCCTGTGTCTCCTGCAGAAGCTGCAGCCTTCTTTCCTCTTCGGATTTTCCAGCCTTCACAACTGTTCGCGGACCCATGGTTTCTGCCTCATTTTCAGCCAGCGCGCTTCCCATAGGGAGCACACCTGCCATTACTAATCCGAGAGCAACTGTTTTAACTGTTGTCCTGTGGCATCTCTCGTTGCCACAATGTGCTAATCTCCTCATGGCTCTCGTATGCTTATTACGTCAAAACTCTTTTTAAAGTCGCCTGTTATGGTTTTTGGTATTTATGAATGTTTACATTTATTGCTATTTAGACAAACATTTAAATATGCTGGCAAACCTAATTACTATTCTGATAACTCAATTTATTTCAGGTAGATTATGTCAGTTCAAAAGTATGGTGGTGGGTCGGGAAACGGGCCACGGCAAAGTGGCAAGCGAGTGCTTAGCCTGGCTCCTGTAGGCGGCCCGAATAAGGGCATGAATGCTGAAATTTCAGGCGCTTTGCGTACTGATGCTGCGGAAGCTGGTTTCAAAAGGCCTGCAAAACCTGAATCTGACAGAATTGATGTGCCTCAGGCGCATGGCCCTACCACCGGCACCTTTGATGTTCCATTGCCCCATGAGCCTGGTTTTGGGGAATCTGGTCCGTCTGTTGGTTCTGCTAGAGCCGAACTTCTCCATGATGAACCTGCATTTACTGCTCCTCATGATCCATCTGAATCTCCACTACTCGCTACACCTGCTGTAGTTGTTGAAGAGCCTGCCTCAATTGCAACTGTTGCCTCATCCCTATCTATCGCACCAGTAGCTACTCCTGCTTCAGACGCCACACGCATTGTTATTGATGAGCGCTCCGATGAGCCTTCGCCTGCCCAAAAGCGCTTTGATCAGCTGGTCTCACGCGCAATAGACGAAGTCCATTACTGGCATAACAGGCGCGTTCTCAGGTCTTTAGGTATAGCCACTCAGCAGGGACTCGCTAACCTGCTGTCATTTGTTTCGCGTTCTCCTGAAAAAGGCCTTTCGGCGCAACTGGAAACCTTGACTGATTTGTGCCCTCAAATAGGCTCAAAGAGATTCTCTGCTCAGTTGCTGGCTGCAAATGCAGTTGCAGTGCTTTCAGGTAACGGGCCACGAATTGCTAAATCATCTTGTGCATATCTTACTAATGCAGCAGTGCTTCTTAGGTCAAATGCCAGATGGTTTACCTCCCATGAGCTCGAAGCCGTTCTAGATTTGGTTAGGTCAGCGCTCCATAAGCCTGGCTTGACTACCGAAGCAAAAAAGCAGCTTCTGGCTACTGAAACTGCGCTTAGCAATGAGCTCAGGACACGGCCTGATAAAAGCAAAGCTGGTGACACATTTTTGTCGTCTATCGGAACAGACTCTCCTCAGGCTGGCCTTTATGGTGATGAGCACAGTATTGTCAGGGCATGCCGTGCAATTGTAAAAAATGCCCGAATGCTGGTTCCTGAGCAGATGGCTGATTTGTCAGGTACTTTGGGTTCCTATTGGCATGAAGCACAGGCGAGTGGCAGTGTTCTGAGGAATGTCAATCGTGCATTACGCTCACTTGGAGCAAATCCATTGGAACTTCCATCTTCTAATCCTTTCAGGGCGTGGGAAGGAAAAGTCATTGCAGCAGTCGAGGCTGCACTCTGTGCTGCGATTTTAGTGGCTGCACCCACGACACTCTTCACTACCGTGGTCTATGCCTCACTAATACTCACTGTTGTAAATACGGCATTATTGGTTTATATCGGAATCAAAAACTCCAAGGTGAATGACTGATGGTACGCAGACTCTTCAGGACGAGAAACCCTTCCGGGCTTCCGCTGGCTGCAAAAGCCTTTGTTACTGTCCAGGTTGCTGCTTTGTCAGTAGTACTGCCTCTATTGTCATCTGTTCCTGGCATACATCCTGAAGCAGCGCCTATCGTTACAGAAATTTCCAAATCAAGGCTGCCTCCTGCTTCAAAAACCACTGCTTCAGGTTCAGCACCTCTTCTGCCTATTACTGAGCCACTAAGGCAACCTGAGCCTATTGCGGATACTGTTCCTGGAGCTGCATTGCCTGCTATTGAAGCAATTGCTCCAGCACCTCTGACCGTTGCTCCTACTACACCTGCTTCATATGCA
>CAZBWC010000147.1:0-342 GCA_964495395.1 Microcaldota archaeon | reverse complement strand
CGTTTCAGAACCACAGGTTACCGGACCTAAAGAATCTCCTGCATCTTTCAGTACGCCTGCAATCGATAGGGCTGTTGCTCCTTTAGCACCTACATCAGCTGTTATCGAGCCTGCTGTTCAAGAACCTGCAAGCCCTTCACCTAAACTACCTGCGCCTCAAATTGCCGAGCCTCAAATCAGAAAACCTGTTGCCGCGCCTGGTGTTACTGCGGCTTCAACGCTTAACTCTCCTGATCCTGTATTGGCTCCTGGGGCATCAGCTGAAGAAGCCCAAGCCACGATTGAAAATGCCGAACGTGCCATAGCAGCTGCAACCTCAGAAGGGCGCACCATAGGCCTTAG
>CAZBWC010000146.1:0-2621 GCA_964495395.1 Microcaldota archaeon | reverse complement strand
TCACCCAAACCACGAATTCCGCCAACCCTTGGCGGCCCTTTCAAAACTTGTGGCCCACAACCCGGCCCAGAACCTGCACCATCACCCATATTTTCACCTGTTTATATTATTCCAAGAGATGCTTAAAAACCTGCTTATGCAACTACGGGCTTTCAAACCTGAACCCTGACATTGCCTCGAAACGTTCTATGAATTTCTCTAAGGCAGACCCGAATTTTTTGGCACTTATCTCAGCCATAATCGCACGCGCATCTTTCCATGCCATTGCAGTCAGCTCCGCAATCTCTTTAGCAGCCTCGCGCGTTACCTTAGGGTCGATTGAATGGAGCAATTTGTAAACTTTGTCTGCTTCCTGGGGCTTTGCAATAAGCTGCATAACAGCTTCTAAAAGTTTTTTATTCTGCACATTACAGCCTGCACGCTCCAGGACCGCTACGGCAGAGCGGTCAAGGCCCATTGAAGCAACAAGCTGCACAAGTTTTTCAGTTCCTCTGGCAAATTTCACCGTAACCTTAATTATTTTGCCTGCGGCCCCAAGTGCAACCCCGAATATCGCACCATCCTTAGTCATCTCCATCCAGCCAGATGTCAGAGCACTTAGGAATGATGCAGCATCTGCTGGCCTGATCTCAGCCTGCTGGCCGGCAAGAAAGAATATGCCATCCTTTTCCTCGAAAAATTGCCTGATGCCCAGTTCATCAACAAATGATTTTTTCCCATCAGCAGAAGTATCAACTATGAATATTCCCTGCGCTGTGCTAACATACTCCTTGCCCTCTTTCCATGCATTGTATATGGTACGCACTTCAGCCGTATCCAATGCAATTGCAAAACCTGCTGAAGCAACTACACCGCCAGGAGTAAGAAGCGGCACTACCCATTTTTTTGCCAAATCAGCTGCAACCACTACGGGTTTTAAAGCAGGTGCGAGCTTAGGCACAGCGCCTAGGAGCTTTGAGGCAACTCCAGGGATAACAAGTGTGCTTGCTGCTATCGTGGAGCTTGTCATGAATTCCCTGCAAAGTGCGAACGCATCCTGGAAATTTGGCAGCAAATCGGAATAAGTTTCAAAGGTAGCCTGAAGGCGATTATACCGCTCAGTAAGCACACCCATTGAATAGTTGTAAACAGGAATCATGGCATCTATCGTAGGTTGGTCAGAGACCGTTACTGCAGAAGCCAATGCAGTATAAGATTTATACATTGCAGCAAGCGCATCATCAAATGCAACCAGAGCATTTGCTGCTGCTGTATATGCCTTTGCCTCGCGGGTGCTTATCTCGCCTTTGAATGCGGACTTGACATCTTCCAGGCTGATTGGCACACGCTGTTTTTCGCCCTTTTGAAACATGGAATAATATTGCTCATAGCTAACCCCGGTGAGAAACAGCCCGGGTGGCGGAGGCGGAACAAATGTGCCTTTCTGCAAATCGCTGAACAACTCAACATATGGTGCACCTACCAATGAAGCTACAGCCAGCAGGGGAGAGGCAACTGCAGTTGTTAGCCTTTTTGACACTGACGGCTCTGATTCATTGAGTGAGACAAAAACGTTTGAAATCTCTTTCCTGAAATCCATCATAGCCCGGCCATGTGAAACCAACTGGGCGGTAAGGTCATCTGAATGCCGATCTGAAAAAACCAGCAGTTGTTGAACGGCATTTTCGAATTCAGCTTCAAGCTTCTTTCGCTCGGATGACTCGAATTTAAATATAGGCATGATTCGTTTTGGAAGCACAATAATAAATAGCTTCCCAGGCTTCCAACTGATACAGCATCCGATAACTCACTATAAGGATACATAAAAGCAACGGGTTTGGATAATGTTTATGCGACAAAATCCAACTTTCAGACCTGTAGTGGGAGAGAGCATAACCCAGAAGTTCGCCATAAAGATTTTGTTTATTCCAGATTCGTATTCGGTCTAATTATCGGACAGCCTCCAAAATCCATAAGAAAAAATACGTTTATATTACTTATCTATGTATAACTAGCAAGGTGCTGTGGATGTTCGATGAAATAATAAAAGCTGCGAAGGAAAAAATGAGCGATGATTTTGTTGTAGAAGAGGCTAAGGCCGAAACTGAAACAGGCCACCAGGAAAAGATTTATTACGAACAATCGGAAACAGCAGGAACAGCAACAGCCAACGAAGAACGCAAACAAACTGAAGACGAATTGTTAGACGGGGTCGTAAAAATAGCAGTTATAGGCGTCGGCGGTGCCGGATGCAACTGCGCAAACAGGTTGATGGAACAGGGCATAAAAAGCGCAAGAGTCATAGCAGTAAACACAGACGGCAAACACCTTAACATGATACAGGCGCACAAGAAAATACTCATAGGAAAAAGCGTTACGAGAGGATTGGGAGCAGGCGGACATGTTGATACTGCAAGAAAATGCGCCGAGATTGACAGGCAGCTTCTCAAGGACACCATAGGCGAGAACGAACTGGTATTCATAACAGCAGGAATGGGAGGAGGAACCGGAAGCGGTGCAGCCCCCGTAGTAGCGAGCATTGCCAAGGAAATGGGCGCAATAGTGGTCGCTATCGTGACCTATCCGTTTGCACTCGAAAGAGTAAGGCTGAAAAAAGCGCAGGAGGCAATTCAGGAGCTTGT
>CAZBWC010000145.1:0-2652 GCA_964495395.1 Microcaldota archaeon | reverse complement strand
CGCTGGTATGGCTGCAAGTGCAATTATCGGCAGCGCATGCAGCCAATGGGCAGGCAGAAATGGCAATATCACAAGAAAGTGCGGTATCCAGAGTGCAATGCCTATATGGCCTAGGTATTCAAGTTTTTTCATGCTTGCCAAAATCGCGATGCTCGCCAGCAGCAGGGATGCTACAACTACGTATACGCCTGGGCTGGGCAATATGTACGAATCGTAATCGTAAATGCCTACATCGTGCACCCATGCATGCAACGGGCTTATTGCTGGAAAACGTTCCCATACTGCACTATTTTCCGACATGTCAGTTATGACCCGCATGGTGGAGCCGAGCAGTATGAATGTAAGGACGCCATAAAGCAGCCTGTTATTCACCTCAATTTTTTTGCTCTTAAATGCAAGCCAGATGCCATACACTGCGATTATTGCTATTGCTGCATATACTAACGTGTTAACTGAGTTGTAGCCGGTTCTTTCTATTATCGGCTGCTGGAACCAATGATATATAAAATCTGCTATCATATTTTGAGCATGCGCCATACCAAGGCTTCTGCCGCGAAACTTATTAAAACGGTTGCAAAGGACGCTGTTAATACGTTGCTTGACCAGGCAGAGTCAGTGCTCTCTGCGCATCCGGAGCGCTCGCGGCGTTACGTGAAGATGGCATTCGACCTTATCAAGAAGCACAGGCTACGGCTTCAGAGGGAGCAGCGGTTGCGCTTTTGCAAAAAATGCTTTGCCTATTGGGTTGCAGGCGAATCAGTGATCATATCCTACGAACCTAAGCGGCACGCACTGCTTTTCAAGTGCAGCTGCGGGGCGAAAAGGCGAGTCATCAACAAATAAAAACGCTTTGCTGGATAGTCTAACTATGCTTATCTATTCATTGGCTGGAGACGATTTGAGAGAAGTGGATAATGAAATTTCCTCCATACTGGCATCAAAAAAGCCCGAAGTTTTCGGAATGCTGCTGCCTTATATAAAAAGAGGCGGCAAACGTCTCAGGCCCGCATTGCTTTTGCTTATATGCAGAGCACTTAAGGGCGATATGGGTAAGGCCGTTAAACTTGCAACTATCATAGAGCTTTTCCATAATTTTACCCTGATGCACGATGATATATGCGACAATTCGGCCTATAGGCGCGGTGAGCCTACCTTACATGTCCAATACGGAGTTCCTATTGCCCTGAATTCAGGGGATGCACTGTATACCACGGTCTGGAACACGTTTCCCGGCATTGGCACCAGCCCTAAAAAAACATTCGACATCCAGAAGCTCTGCGGTGCTGTCTTCGAAAAGGTCACGATTGGCCAAGGCATGGAACTCTCATGGTACCGTGAAAACAGGTTTGACCTGTCCGAAGATAATTATTTCGAGATGGCGGGAGGTAAGACCGCCTCGCTTATAGGGCTTTCCTGCCAGCTGGGTGGCCTGCTTGCATCTGCTCCAAAGCGAACCAGGGAGAAGCTCAGGATGTTTGGCGAAAAACTAGGCCTTGCATTCCAGATTCACGATGACGTGCTTAACATTGACGGCGATTTCAAGAAATACAAGAAAAAAATCGGGGAGGACATATCCGAGGGTAAACGCACTATAATGGTTATACATCTTCTGGCACGCGCAACCCCGCAGGAGCGCGAAAAGGTTATACACGTGCTCTCAACCCATTCTACGGTGCAGCAGGATATTGATTACGTGATTGCTGTCATGAAGAGATACGGCTCTCTAGATTACGCCCGAAAAAAAGCCGCTAAGCTTGTTTCTGATGCAAAAAATTTGCTCTCAACACTTGAAGATTCTGAGCAAAAGAAGGCTTTGATGGAACTTGCAGATTATGTTGTTTCGAGAGAGGAATAAGTATTTAAAGTTTCTATTGCCAATTGCACTATGCACTCAAAATTGCCTTTATTGTTTTTGCTTGCTATATCGTTGTCTTTTGCTTTTCCTGTACAGGACTATCTCTATCCTGAAGAAACACTGGATTCAGTTATTCAGGAAAAGTTTACCTCGGGTACAGTTGAATACACTATAATAACAATAAGCGGAAAGGAAACATTCCTGCTAAAGGGCAATACCCTTCTTAAAAATGCCTCAGAAATAGAGGCTGCCATAATGCCTTATTACAAATCAAAATATTATCTGACTGATTCCGAGCTTACTGAAATCAAGGATATGTTTAACGGCTATAACACGAGCCGTAATGATGGTGCAACCACAATATGGCCTGGGCGGGAAGAAACCACATGCAATAAGATATTATTTATTGATGGCAGTACCAAAATTGGGCAGGAACCCATAAGCTGCACTGATGATGATTCATGTGGACGCGCTGCCCAGCTGATATTTCTTGCCTATGGTGGTCCGCAGACGTTTGGCTATGTGGATAATATCATTCCTCCTCTAAAATCATTCGCATCATCAAGCTCAGGTCTGAGCACGCTCATGAACACCGCCAACAGCCTACTTGCAACCGCAGATGAAGTTTCGACTTACGATGCCTTGAAATTTATTCAGGACTCGATCTCTTCGATTCGCGCCTACGAAACCAGCCTTGAATCTACTGTATTCAGAACGCCTTCCAGCAACCCAGTTGACATTGAGGCATGTGGCAGTTCGTGCTCTGGCATCTCCCCGCCCATAATATTAACCGAGAC
>CAZBWC010000144.1:0-2689 GCA_964495395.1 Microcaldota archaeon | reverse complement strand
AGGTTAATCCGCCTTCGTTTGTCACTATGGCAGCTGCTTTCTTCATCGCAGATACATAATCAGGACGAGTCATTACAGCGACTATGATATCACCTTTGTCGACTTTGGAGATTTCCTTTGAGCTTTTGACCACTTTTACGATTCCTGCTGCCTTCCCAAGAGATGCCGGAAGGCCATTTATGAGTTTTAAATCTTTAGGCACGTCAAGTTGTTTGATTTTCTCGTATAAGGAAGAGGCATTTTCTCCGGTGACAATTGAAATGCCATCCTCATCAGCAAGGAGCATGCAGCCTACAAGCCGCTCCTGAAGCACTTCTCTCGTGAGTGAACCCTCAAAAACTAAGGCAAGCTCATCAGGTTTGCAATACTTTAGCTCTTCCATGGTAAAGCCGGTTCTTCTGGTAACCTCATTAAGAATAACGCTCAGGCAATGAGTGGCGAAAAAAGTTGCTTTCTTCCTTTCATCCTGCCAATGGGTAAAGTCTTCAGAGTATCTAAGGAGTGTAATGACACCTGCAGGGAGTTTTAGTTCCTCGATAAGCCGGGCTTTCTGCACCCTGTTTCTTTCAGGATGCGAAATGATAAATTCTAGAGCAGCAGCAATATCTTTGCCTTCCTGAAGGATTTTTTTAATCTCAAATATGAAATATTCCACAGGCAAGAGACGATCGTCAACATAGTTATTATGCAGCCAGAAAAACCCAGATTGATGGAAACGCAGTTTTTCCAAGGTGCTTTGATAATCAGCCAGTCTGGCCAGTATAGCATCTTCAGAATAATTCAGAAACAGCTCTTTTAGTTCAGGGTTATCAGATATTTCAATGGCTATTTTTAGCAAAAGTGCTTCGGCCTCATTTGTAAATGACAGGTGCACGGGTGCAGTTAAGACAGGAAATAAACTGTTGAACTCGCTATCTCGCCCAATGGTTTTTAGGTGAGCATGGACTTTATCGCCGATTACCCTGTCGCTGCCTAAAGCAAAGCCGTCTATTATGGAGCTTGAGCTTACTGCCTTCACATACTGTTCAACAAATTTGGCGTGTAAGGCAAGAAGTTCATTGTCAGAAAGGCTGGCGATATCAGCAGCTTCAACATGCTTGCAGATCACGTAGAAGTTTTGCTCGTCCTGCTGCCAGCCATGAATCAGGTTTTTTGTAAAATCAGCGTCATAAGCAGCACGCTGCAAAAGCACCTCTGTCGCTCTTTTGTTATCTTCTTCAAGAATATACCAATCAGCTTTGTTATCAAAATAAAAGCAGATACGCAATTTGGCTTCGGTACCTTCAGGCTTTCTTGGCTCTTTTATCACCTCAGCCAAAGCTATCAAAGATAGGAAATGAGGACATGCATCAAATCGCTGATGGTAGTATTTTTGTGAGGATATCCAGTCTGTTTGCTCGGTGCTAAGGTGCATAATTTGTTTAGGCATTATTAACATATATTAGTAACACCGCTGCAGAGCGGCATCAGTAATTTAAGAAAGCAATGCTACAATAAATTGGGATTGTATGGCAAGTAGGGTAAGACAGCAAAACAGCGGAACAGCAGTAACGAGGCAACCGCAACATAGGCTACGATTCAGCGAGCTAGCCGCACATGCAGCCTCACCTGAGCCCATGGCAAGGACAGGGCAGATACGTAAAACCAGCATGCTTATGGAGAGATTGGGAATTGACCCGCAAAATGTAATAGGTAATCTGGAATTGGACTTACCAGAAGAGTCTGCAAAAGGCATTAGTGCAACATGGGTAGCAGTGAAAATTCAGGATCATAATAGCAATGAAGTTATTGCAGAAGGAAAACTATTTACTCCAACAGGCATTGATGAAAAAGATGCTGAGAAGCGAGAGCTGGTAATATACCAGCCAGGGCTTCCTGGAGGCGGAGGCCTGGTATTTGAACAAAAAGTTGCCAGAAATCTCGCAAAAAAAGGTTATGCCGTTCTTGTACTTAGGAATAGCGGCCTGAATTCACAGAGCGAACAGGGCAAAAAATACCTGACATGCAACAGAAGGTCAGAGGCAGGCACAGCAACAGAATATGGAAGTGTGGGAACAAGAACTCCAGATTGGAACTACTTCGATGCAACAAGAGCGGTAGAAGTTGCAGTACGTGCATTTGCACCTGCATTTGGAAAGATGCACATAATAGGCCATTCATACGGCGGCCTGGCTGCGGCTGTTTCATTAGGACTTTTGCAAAATCAGAGTGGAACCAATGCAGAGATAAAAAAAGCGTTGGGAAAGGTCAAAAGCGTAGTTCTGGCAGCACCGCTTCTTGCTGAAACCAGGCAAAAAGGCGAGTTGGTGCAGTGGGGAGAAGAAACAGGCACAGATGGAAAAGGAACCACTAGTGCAACCCTCGAAGAGCTCCACAATGCAATGTTCAAAGATGGCAGCTATGTTCATTCAGGCGATATTGAAACGGAGTCAAAGGCAAGAGTGAGAGAGCTTGTTGATTTGACTGAAAAAGTATATGGAAGAGAATTTCCTTTCCCAGAAACTGTCGAACGGGTTCTGATACTGAATCCTTCAGATGACGAATACATAAATGCAAGCGGCATGAACGACTTTATAGCGAGAATACCGGAAAGTGTTCATGTGACCGGATTAGTTTATTCCGAAACTCTTGGAAATGAACGTGGCCCTAATGGTATAGACGCCCATCATATGTGGAATACCTCTACAGC
>CAZBWC010000143.1:0-2691 GCA_964495395.1 Microcaldota archaeon | reverse complement strand
CTCTTCCTGACATAAACGAAGTGGACGTGATACGCCACTATATGGCATTGAGCAGGAAAAACTACGGTGTTGACAACGGCTTTTACCCGCTTGGCTCATGCACCATGAAGTACAATCCTAAAATCAACGAGGACATGGCACGGCTTGAAGGATTTGCCTATTTACATCCTCATATGCCTGCAGAGCACAGCCAGGGCGCTTTGCAAATCCTCTACGAGCTTGAGCAATATCTTTCTGAAGTTTCCGGCATGGATGCGACGAGCCTGCATCCTGCCGCAGGTGCACACGGTGAATTGACCTGCCTCATGATTGCAAAGGCACATTTCAAAGGTACACGGCATACTGTGGTATTGCCTGACAGCGCCCATGGTACCAATCCTGCCAGTGCTGCAATGTGCGGCTTCAAGGTTGTACAGGTTAAAACCGATTCACGCGGCAATGTTGATTTGGAAGAGCTTAAGAAAGCAGTTAACAGCGACACGGCCGTATTCATGCTTACCAATCCAAGCACTGTTGGCCTGTTTGATGAGCACATCCAGGAAATATCGAAAATAGTCCATGATGCAGGAGGCCTGATGTATTGCGATGGCGCGAACACCAATGCGATGCTGGGCATAACACGCCCTGGTGACCAGGGTTTTGACATGATGCACATTAATCTGCACAAAACATTTTCCACACCACACGGAGGTGGCGGTCCTGGAGCCGGGCCTATATGCGTAAAAGCATTCCTCGCAAAGTATCTGCCTGTTCCTAATGTTGTCAAGCGTGGCGAGTATTATGAGCTCGATTCGAATTTCCCTGAAAGCATAGGCAAGGTGCGTACGTTTTATGGCAATTTCGGAGTTATCGTAAGAGCATACACCTATGTCCGAAGCCTTGGCCCGCGCCTCAAAGAGGTTGCTGAAGTGGCTGTGCTGAATGCGAACTACATGATGAATGCGCTCAAGGGCAGGTTCGATGTCGCCTATCCGCGTACATGCGCACATGAATTCGTTCTTTCAGGAGCGAGGCTTGCTGAAAAAGGCGTGCATTCATTGGATGTTGCCAAAAGGCTTCTGGATTACGGCTACTACGCGCCCACTATTTATTTCCCGCTTATTGTCAAAGAGGCGATAATGATCGAGCCTAACGAGACGGAGAGCAAAGCAACCATGGATGCATTCATACGCACCATGCTTACTATTGCTGATGAAGCAGAGAAAAATCCGGAGCTGCTTCACAACGCGCCTGTGAGCACGCCTGTTGGCAGGCTTGACGGTGTTCTTGCGGCAAGGCAGCCTAATCTGCGCTGGACTCCGAGCTGTACCATCTGCTGATTAATATGAAAAACCTGGCTACTGAAATTTTCAGGCAAAGGCTGCTCATAGAAGGATTCTATACTGCTGAGATGAACGAGAAAACCATCGCGGATTATTTTTCCGAGATAACCCTGAAGCTCGGCCTTCTGACATATGGCAAGCCGATAATCCATTCAACAGGTGGCCAGGGTAAAGAGAAAAACCAAGGATACGATGCTTTTGTGCCTTTGGTTGATTCAGGAATTTCCATCTATGTCTGGACAAATTCCAAATTCCTTTCAGTGATAATCTACACCTGCAAGAAATTTGAGGAAACCAAGGCCATCGGTGCTACCAAGGGATTTTTCAAAATGGGAAAAATAGCGCATGCATTGTTTTAGGGGATTTAATGAATACGGGTAAAAACATTTACAAAGCAGGCAAGTTGCTCAAAATTACGATGGATTACGATTCTGCCATAAGGAGCATCATGATTACCGGGGATTTTTTCATGTATCCTGAAGAGAAAATAGAGATTTTGCAGAAAAAACTGGTAGGTACGGAGCTGACAAAGGAAAAACTCACTGCCCGGATAGCAAAAATCCTTACTGATGAAAAAATCGAAACATACGGATTTAACAGCGAACAGCTTGCTGAGGCCATTATGGGAGCGTGCAAACAATGAGCATGCGCATCAGGCTTTTGGAAACCGGCTCAAATACCGCTGCATGGAACATGGCGCTGGACGAGGCAATGCTTCACACTGCTGCTGAAAGTGCCAGTTGGGTTTCCAGCCTGCGCCTCTATGAATGGAAGCCTGCCGCAGTAAGCATTGGTTATTTCCAAAGCCTGCAGGAAGAAGTTGACACTGCCAAATGTGCCGAATTGGGCATTGACGTTGTGCGCAGGATGACTGGCGGTGGTGCGGTATTTCATGATTCTGAGCTGACCTATTCATTCATAACCAAGGAATATCCTAATGGCATTCATGATTCATACGGCATTATCTGCGGGGCTATACTTGACGGCCTGCGCACAATTGGAATTGAAGGCCAGTTCATCCCGATAAACGACCTTCTTGTGAATGGCAAGAAATTTTCAGGCAATGCTCAGACACGCAAACGCGGTGTGCTGCTTCAGCATGGCACAATTTTGCTTGATGTTGATGGTGACACAATGTTTGCTTTGCGTAAAGTGCCTAATTAAAAGCTCAAGGGCAAGCTTATTGAAGACGTAAAACAAAGGGTGACCGGGTTGCACCTGCCTTCTGATAAGGTTGCCACTGCGCTAAAAGCGGGTTTTGCACACCGATTCAATGCCAAGCTGGAATCAAGTGCGCCTACTGAGCAGGAGCTAAAAAGATGCAAAGAGTTCATGCGCAAATATTCAGGCAGCGAATGGAATGCACGAA
>CAZBWC010000142.1:0-2692 GCA_964495395.1 Microcaldota archaeon | reverse complement strand
GGTACTCACCTATGAAATTCAATATCGGTAATATGGCATTGTTGAAATGGTGTATGTGTATGTCGTTGTATTCCTCATCAAAAAATCTCTTGACTTCCGCATTGTCAGACTGGCTTACGAATTCTGCCTTTGCCGAAGAGTCAGTAAGAAGCAGGCTGATGTTGTTCAGCTCCAGCTTGCCTATGGATGTAAGCAGGTGTACGGTGTAGAAAAGCACACGTTCTGAATATTTGTTTTCCTGGCCTATGCTTGATGCCATCAACTGCGATACTAGCTGGGTAAGCATCGGTGATTTGTCTTTACCGACATCCAGCGGCTCTATGTAGTTGTCTATGAAGTTCACATTCTTGGCATGTGGCATCATTTTCGCGAATTCGCCATGAGGGTCGACCATTACGACACGCACGCTATCGCCGTATTTTGCTTCCAGAGCCCTTAGCATCACAAACAGGCCCTTGCTTTTTCCCGAACCTGAAGTCCCTGCTATTACGGTATGCTGCAGAGGGTCGAAATTATCTACTCCCAGGGTCATTCCTGCTTCCTCAAATATCGGGTATTGGGAAGAAGTTGAAATGCGCTTTGGCAGCGGTTCAAGAAGCTCGATATAAATTGCTGGATTTTTCTCAAGATTGATCTGCAGGAACTTGTCAGGGCTAGTTACTACTACCTTGCCTTTGTGTCCTGTAGTGTCTATGGCCGTGCCTGTTGCAACAAAAACCCCGAGCACTTTGCTTATGTTGAGCCTAAGTTCCGCAATGTTCTCCTTGAGTATGAAATCAAGCAGGTTGTGGGTGCCGCCACTTATCAAATAAAATCTTGGAAACGGCAGGTAAGAGCCTTTTGCAAGCGTTATCGTACCTGGTTCACATAGCCTGAACGGGAATATGAGGTGCGAAACGTTCTGAAGGCGATCTTTCTCCTTTACGTACAGGTTAACGGTATTGTTGTTCCTTTTTATGATGAGGTGGAGGGCTCCGAGCGATAGTATGTCCGAGAAGCTGATGAATCCGAAAAGCGGGAATTTGGCTTTAATCACCCTGTTGAACAGGTTCCTGATCTCTTCGTCGTCAACCTTCTCTGAATAGAGGTTGAGTTCTCTAACTTCCATGTTTATACACTCTCATTTACATTTTAAATATCTTCTCCCGTTTTAGAGCGGTATTACTGGTTTTTATATGCTTTTTCTGTGTTTTTAACTATATTGGAAGCATTTTTAAACATAAACTGCCATAATAATGGCATGACTAGGCTGCAAAGTACGCGGGCACCTGCAATATCCAGGCACGAGGGGCTTACCACTAAATTCGGATGCAAGGCAGTCTACATAATGGACGAGAGCGTAAATTCCCAGTCGCGCACATTTAAGGATTTGCGGAATCAGGGCCTGCTTGGGCGTACCAGCAACTTGCAGGAAGTGGTTTTTGTACAGATCACTCAAGGTAATTCCGGCTACAGCCTTGGGCGTCTTGCGCAGCAGGAAATGGCATTGCATCCTGACAGGAAAATTCATGTAGTTAACATCATTCCAAAAGGGCTATCAAAAAGAATACGCTCCGAATTGCATGCTTGTTCTGTTGTTCATGAAATGGATCTTGGCCGGAAGACAATATCGCGCACTGAACTGATGGAAATTGCAAGGCGGCTTACTGGATATTCCGGTCCGAATGTCCTTACTGTGGAAGGCAGCGAGCCTGAGGGGGATGGTTACGGGATAATCATCAGGGATCTTGCTGATGCTCCTATAATCAAAAGCCCTATTACGCATATCGTATGTCCTGTTGGCGGGGGCGAATTGGCGGTTCTGCTTGCGAAAACTTCCAGGTAAATGTGGGGTGAACATACGCCCAAAATAATCGGATTTACCGATCCAAGAAATCCTTTGCTTGGCAGCAGCGGAAACCTGGTAACAGAGCTCGGGGACGGGCTTGCAGATAAGCTCAGGAGCGGCTATACTGTATTTTTTGACGCAGTTAAAGGCCTTATTGCCAGCGGTGCAATGGAGCTATTTCCAGTTGGAAACAGGGCGATACTTGATGCATACGAGAAACTCAATAGAGAGGGGATACTGTGCGAACCATCTGCCGCAGCCGCATTTGCTGGTGCAGCAGGCTACCAATTCAAGCAGGATGACGTTGTCGTAATAATCAATACTGGCAGGGGCTTGTTTGATGAGCGTGCGGTAGACAAGTTCTGGCTGACACGTATAAAGCATATTGCAAAAAGCGTTGCCTTGGCATTTGCTGGTGCAGTGTTGGCAGTTTCCCTGATTGGCGGCACTATCCTTTTCAGGAACCATGAGCATAGTGCATGGAGACACAGTATGGAACAGGAAGCTACGTTATACTTCAATCAAGCGCGAGATGGCTGGCTGAAAGAAGATGAAGTGATAATGGCATGTAAACGTATCCCTGGCAGGGCATGTACATCTGAATCAGGAGTTCATCCGCTTGTTTACGGTCTTCCACGCTTTTCAGATAAGGAACTTGCTTTCATAGTGACTTATGAGGGCCTAAGCAAAAATATGGGCACGATGGAGAGGGAAACACAAATCAGTATGTACAAAGAATGGGAATCTGGCACGTTCGACGAGCTTGACCACGCCGATGCACCGTGGATTCTAAGGGCAAGCCGTGCCATTAGCAATGCACTTGGCAACGGCAATCCCGCGCCATTAGGGTGCGATGCTCCTTTG
>CAZBWC010000141.1:1798-2696 GCA_964495395.1 Microcaldota archaeon | reverse complement strand
TTCATCCATTTTCTTGTCGATTTCGGACTTGTCCATCTTCAGCGGCGAGGTTATACGTATCTTCTGCTCCTTGCCCGTGCCTAAGTCTTTGGCAGAAACATGCAATATGCCATTCGCATCTATATCGAATGCAACTTCGATCTGCGGAATGCCACGGGGTGCAGGCGGAATGCCTACTAGGTCAAACCTTCCAAGGCTCACGTTGTCCTTTGCCATTGAACGCTCGCCCTGCAGCACATGGATAGTGACAGCAGTCTGCGAATCAGCAGCAGTGCTGAATGTCTGGCCTTTTTTTGTTTTGATTGTCGTATTGCGCTCAATCAACTTAGTGAATACGCTGCCTAATGTTTCAATTCCGAGGCTCAGTGGAGTCACGTCAAGCAATACTACATCTTTAATTTCGCCTGAAAGTACGCCTGCCTGGACTGCAGCGCCTTTTGCAACGCATTCCATCGGGTCAACACCGCGCTCGACTTTTTTGCCCACCAAATCCTCTACGAACTTTTGTACAAGAGGCATTCTGGTCGGCCCGCCTACGAGAATTATTTTATCTATGCCACTTGGAGAAAGTTTTGCATCAGACATTGCCTGCTCAACAGGCCTGCGGCATCTTTCAATAACCGGCCTTAGCAAATCTTCCAGTTTTGCACGTGTAAGACTATAATTGAAATTCTTCGGCTCGTTGTTAACGCTTGCAAGGAACGGCAGATTAATCTCTGTTGAGAGCACTGTGGATAACTCGATTTTAGCAGCTTCTGCAGCCTCCCACACTCTACGCATTGCCTGGTCGTTCATGGTGATGTCAACACCGCTCTGCTTCCTGAACTCGTCAACGAGAAATTCGGAAACGATTTTGCTCATGTCAGTTCCGCCAAGCTGCGTATCGCCGCTAGTGGAC
>CAZBWC010000141.1:0-1788 GCA_964495395.1 Microcaldota archaeon | reverse complement strand
TGATTTTCATGTCTGTAGCTGCTTTGTCAAGGCCATATGCAAGGCATGCTGCTGTCGGCTCGTTAACCAGCCGCACCACTTCCAGGCCGGCAATTTCGCCAGCGTCTTTTGTCGCCTGTCTCTGATTGTCGTTGAAATATGCAGGAACAGTAATCACTGCCTTGTTAACAGGCTCGCCCAAAAACGCCTCTGCATCTTTTTTGATTTTTTGCAAAAGCATTGCTGAAAGTTCCTGCGGCTTGTACTGCTTGCCCCAGACAGGATAGAGATAGTCGCTGCCCATTTTGCGCTTGAATGCTGACAACGTGCCAGTAGGATTGCTTATTGCCTGCCTTCTTGCAGGCTCTCCAACAAGCCTCTGGCCATCCTTGGTTATCGCAACATAACTTGGAAATGACTTTCCGTACTGGCTGACACCTTCTGCGCTTGGAACTATGCTCGGCCTTCCTGCCTCAAGCACTGCTGCTGCACTATTCGAAGTCCCTAGATCAATTCCTATAATTTTTGCCATTCTCATCTACCTCCCGTATTTAACATTTTAACTTGCTATTCCAACTGGAACTTTTTGCTCCAGGGATTTTTTCAACTGAATATAAAGCCGATACTCGCGCTCGCTTGCAAATCCTGAGCTACCTGGCCTGATAACCTGCATTTCATTTTCCATCAGCATTACCTCCTTTACTCACAATTACAACAGCATGCCTTAGCACCCTCTCCTTGAACAGATAGCCTTTTTTCAGCACTGAAACAATACAGCCTTCAGCAAATGCACTGTCCTGCTGCTGCACCGCATCATGCCTGTAGGGGTCAAGAAGCGAGCCTGCGGATACATCCATTTCCACCAGCCCTTCGCTTTCCAGCAGTGCTTTAAGATTTTTGTACAGCATTGACAAACCTTCATGTGAATGCTTGTCCTTGACCTGGGTAAGCACATGCTCCCATTCATCCAGAGTTGGCAAAAGTTTTGCAACAAGAGTTGCTGATGCGTGCTGCCTGAGCTGCTCGTGCTCCTTTAAAGTGCGTTTCTGATAATTCTCGAATTCAGCCTGCAAGCGCTGTAAGTGCTCGGTGAGCTGGGAAACCTGAGATTCTGTGGAGCTGTTGCTTTCTTTTCTGGTTTCAGGAACTTCCGATTCCAAATCAGGTTTTTCTTCTTTTTTCATACAATCAACTTTTTTAACAAATCTTTATTTATTTCAAAAGGTTTTTAAATATTTAGGTTAATAGATTAAACATGGAAAACAGACGTTACAGGCGCCAAATAGCCATACGGGAAGTTGAAAGACCCGAGGTGCAGAGCGTTGAACGTGATATAGAATGGATATGTGAATGCCTCGGGCTAGCTGATAAGGAAGATGAATTGGCAACGGCTATTTTCAAACAACTATTACGCTCAACCAGGGAGCGGCAGGGAGTTTCATCTAGAGAGCTTATGCAGAAAAGCCATGTAACGCAGGGGGCTGTAGTATATCACCTTAACGTATTCATAAGCAATGGAGTCGTAATAAAACAAGGCAGGCAGTATGACGAGGAAATGAGATAAAAACGCAGAAGCTTATTCTGGAATCTTGCTTAGAAGATAGTCAACTAGCTGGAAATTTCCTGACTTAAGTGCCACCCTAAGAAGATTAAATGAACTGCTCCAGTAAAGTGGATTGGCTGGCAGCTGAGAAAGTTGAGAAACTAGATCATCAAGAGAATGTATGGTAACAAGATCAGGAATCCGGCCGCTTCTTAGGAAATCCCCCAGGTTCCCGACCATTGCATACAGCGACGCGGCAACTGATA
>CAZBWC010000140.1:0-2717 GCA_964495395.1 Microcaldota archaeon | reverse complement strand
GTACCATGCCATCTTTGGCGATTTCTTCGTAATGTTATCGCCGACATAGCCTGAACACGGTATGAAGGAGACCGTCTCTATTTTGTAACCAATTCCCTTGAGGAGCTTTTCAACTTCGCCCTTAACCTCGTTGTATTTAGCCTGGTCGTAGTTCACTGCATCGAGCTTGTTAAGATCCACGATAAGCTGGCTTATACCAAGCACCTTTGCGAGGAATGCATGTTCCTTGGTCTGCGGCTGGATACCATCCTTTACCGAGATAACCAGAACAGCAGCATCAGCCTGTGATGCACCGGTGATCATGTTCTTTACGAAGTCCCTGTGACCAGGGGCATCGATAATAGTGTAGTGGTATTTTGCAGTCTGGAATTCCCTGTGGGCAATGTCGATTGTGACACCCCTTTCTCGTTCCTCTTTCAATTCATCCATGACGAATGCGAATTCGAAAGTAGCCTTACCTACCTTGGCAGCTTCTTCCTTGAGCTTGTTCAGTACCTGTTCGGTGATAGCGCCAGTCTCGTACAAAACCCTACCGACTGTGGTTGATTTACCAGAGTCTACGTGCCCGATAAAAACTAAATTCATGTGTTCTTTTTTAGCCATCTAATTCTACCTCCTAAGCGAAATTTATACCCCATTCACCGTATAGATTTTACGGTCTGGCAGACTATTAGCCTGCTTTAAAATAAGGCAGATTAAGATTATATGAATCGGTTTTTAAACCTAACGGGTTTTGCACAGGATAAACACTTAACGAATAAGTTTTGATGAAACTTTTCCCAAATAGCAACCGATTTTGGATGAAACCTTTTTCTAAACGGTTTCTTTCCCTTGAGAGGCAAGATGGTCAGCCATTACAGCTCCATCTTTACCTCCCACCTCTCCTTTTCATAAAATGGAATTTAGGCTATGAAAGTCAAACTTTATATAGCAAATCTTTTTCCTCGAAATCAGCATTACATAAAAATATATGGCGTGGCACAGGAAAAGCAAAATACGGCGATAGCCGATAGCAAGTGCAGGCAAACCGCAAATTAGAGGCCCGCTTAGAAAGCACAGGCAAATGTTTTAATTAGAAGATGCTGAGTGCTAGTCATGGCCTCCAGAAATAACGACAGCAAATATAAGTTTCAGGCAAAAACAAGCATGTTACCAAAACCAAATACCAAAATGATAATAGGATTGTTTGTGGTAGTCATAGCGTTGATAGCAATATGGGCAGTTAACAGCAGCAGAACTAATGAAGTCCTCGCAGACCTTAACGTCCCTAACATATCAACATCAGACAGCTGCAAGAGTGACGATTGCCTGCTACAGCTTGCCAAAACCAGTGACAATCCGAGCATCTGCGAACTTCTAAATAGCACTGAAACGCAGCAGAAATGCTTTGAACAGCTGGCAACAGCACATTACGAAGCCTGTGAGAAAGTAACTGACTATGATAAGAGAAAAGAATGTGCACTGAGCAATGCGGCTTTGGCTGATTCGGTAGCGCCATGCCAGAAACTTGGGCTGACTGAAGAGGACAAGAGAAAATGCATCATATCAGTAGACGGATGCTATTATATGAATGGGACAGGGCAAGATCAGTGCAGAGCACTCAGCAAAGGCAACTATTCCTATTGCAACGGTGAATTTGATTGTGTTTTGGAATATGCAATCGCCAACAAAGATGAAACCAGCTGCAGCGGCACAACAGGCATATCTAGCCAATATGCATGCGTAAGCATAGTACTGGGCCGTTCTGTTTGCAGCGAACTGCCAGTTCAGGCAGAAAAAGACTATTGTTATGAGATATATTCAAAAGAAACAGACAACGTGGCATTGTGCAGGGAAATAACCGAAGGCACTGATTACCAGTGGAGATGCTATGCAAACACCGCGATAAGAACAGGTCAGGCATCACAGTGTGAAAATGTCGAATTGCTTAACAGGTGGACATGCTACAGGAATTACTCTGTAAGTACAAATGATGTAAGTGGCTGCAAAGCAATACATGATCTTGCGACCAACGCAAAAATAGGCTGCTTCCTTGATATTGCCAGGGTTTACGGCAACCCGTCAGCATGCGAAAATATCAATAGCTCCAGCCAGAAGGGTATGTGCTACCAGTTGGCAGTGTATAATCACGAGCAACCGGTAATAGCCATTGAAAATTGTTATGACGTGCGCGATGAGAGCTGGAGAAATGCGTGCTACACCGAAGTTGCAAAGTATAGCGGCGATGGAAGCATATGCACGAAATACATAGAAGGGGAGCAGGCGCAGGGAATCTGTGAACGACGGGTGCAGAACCTCACTATAATTATAGAAGAATAGGGATATATCTGCGAGTAAGCACTTCTTGAAAGAGATGCAAATCCAGGCCTCTGACCCATGGTTTTTGACAGGACTAGTACAGTAGGCGACCAGAAATAGAGGTTCGACTAAGCCAGAAATAAATAAAGAAAAAAAAACTTCAGATTGCCTTTATCTCCTAGGCTTAATTATCAGAGGAGTCTTCATCCTGCTGCTTTGCCTTGGCAGCAATCTGCGAAACCTTTGGCTTGTCAGATAAAGCACCTGCAGTTTGCTCGAAGAACGAAACATCATGCTGGAACTCATCGTATGATTTTATCTTGTTCTGTGAGAGCATTATTTCCCTCGCCAGGACATAGAATATGAGTGCCAAAGAGCGCTTGCCTTTGTTGTTTGCAGGCACTACAAGGTCAACAAAT
>CAZBWC010000139.1:0-2723 GCA_964495395.1 Microcaldota archaeon | reverse complement strand
TGGGATTTCCGTGTGCATTTGCAGTTATTGTTTTCTCAACTCTCTGGCTGTCAAGTGTTGCTACTATTTTCATTTCACAGTCTACCCTGTCTGCCTGGGTTTCAAGATTCTGCACTGTGAACATGGCCATTCCGTCCTCTCCGGTTTTTTTCGTTGCTGTAAAATATCCCTTTGCCGTGCTTTTGTCCAACTGGTAAGTTAATTGTACGGTTGCCCCCTCCACAAAAATGTTTTGTGCGTTAAGGATTCTCACATTGACGTTTTCTGTGAATCCGGGATCACACTCTGCAGAAAAAAGCACTAATTGAAACACTACGAGGAATGTTATAATCTGTGTATAAAAACCCATAACTCTGATATGGGACAACAACTATTATAAACCTTTAGCAACTTTCCTCGAGGTTGTGTGTTTGCTATAATCTTTTATTAAAAATTAGTTCGTTTCTACATCTTTTCCCAAACGATATAAAAGCAATACCAATTCCAACTAGGGGGAACTCTTAACAGTTCCATGTAATTACAGGAAAAACCAACCATTTTATTTCCTTCACCTGCTAGGAAGATGAGTTTAAAATTCCTTTCACAACTATATCCTTTGTCTTGAACGGGCCCGTAGCTCAGGAAACTTTTAGGAAAAGTTTCATCAAAACTTGTTTGCTAAAAGTTTGGAGCAACTTGGACAGAGTGGCACTCTCCTAAGGTGGCGGTCGTGAGTTCAAGAAACCTTTTTGGGAAAAAGTTTCATCCAAAAACCCTCTCCAAAAAGTTTTGAACAAATCTCACCGGGCCCGTTTGTTTTTTATCAATGTTGTGCAGGTTGGTTTTATGATTAAAGCAGTGTTATTTGACTTTGACGGAGTCGTGGTCCAGAGCGAGCCGTTGCACCTGTTAAGCTTTCGCATGTTGCTTGAGCCTCTCGGGGTAACTATAAGCGAGGAGCGCTGGTATAGAGAATTTACCGGCATTGGGAGCACAGCTATCATCACCGCGCTGTTCAAGGATTTTGGGATTAATGAAGATGTCCGCAGTTGGGTGGAATGGAGAAAAAAGATCTATCAGGATCTAATTGAAGAAGGCAAACTAAGTGCTACTCCTGGAATTCTGGATTTTTTGAAATACCTGAGGCAACGCGGGATAAAAACAGCAGTCGTAAGTGGTGGTCACGGAACCAATATCAGGTTTGCCCTGAAGGAACTTGGGCTTTCAGAATACTTTGATATTATTGTTGGCCTGGAAGATGTGCAGCACCGCAAGCCCCATCCTGAATGTTTTCTTACTGCTGCAAAAAAACTTGGGATCATGCCGTCAGAATGCCTGGCTATTGAGGATTCCCCTAGTGGCACAGCAGCAGCGCATGCTGCAGGCATGAAGCTCGTTTGCATTAAATCTCCTGCTCAACTAGATGTCTCCAAATGCGACCTGGTTGCAAACAATTTCAGGGATTTTGAAAAGACCCTGATCCCTCTATTGTCAGTCTGAGCATCCGAAAGCTTTAATTACATAATAGACTAATTCCTATCATATCGCGTAAATTAATCCGCCGCGATTTTTACACAGGCGGAAAAAGGTGAGCGCAATGATTACATTATACCTCGACAGGGATAGCAAGAGCATCTATATTAAGGACCAATCTGATGTCACTAGCCTACAGAATGGCTTTTACGGCAATTTGAAAAAGGGCATTCTCTACCTGAAACCGGAAGAGGCATTGTATGTCATGGACATACGCAACGGCCGCGCATTTGACGACGCTGGTAACACATACGGATTCAATGATGTTGCCTCTAATTTTCTGAAAAATCCCAAATTTCTTGCACGCTACCTTACGTACAAGGACTGGCGTGACAAAGGCCTTGTGCTGCGCTATATTGACGAAATAGAAGGCAAATATGGGCGCGGCAGCAAGAAGAAATATGCTGAGGCAAAGCTTACACTGGACAAATATGCAATGGACGGCATATTTTTCCCAGATGATTTGCAAACCGTGCTTGATGATGAAATTGCTGGCAAAAATCTCTATGAGCGCTACTGGATAGGCCAGTTCGGCACTTACAAGGCAGCGCACCGCGGCCGCATATCAAAGCTCGACGTTTACGAAACCCTGTTTCTCATGAAGCACGCCCACCTGCGGCTGAAAAACGTCACTGAAAAGGAAGTGTGGGACGCTGCATCCGAGAGGATAAAGGATTTCGATGACATGTATTCAGTTTACGAAGACTGGCGAATGAGGGGTTACGTCGTTAAAACAGGCTTCAAGTTTGGCACGCATTTCCGTATTTATTTCCCAGGTGCTTCGCCTATCCGCTCCGAGGACGAGTGGATGCACTCCAAGCACGTGATACACGTATTCTCAAGAAGGAGCAAGATGATTATCAGCGAATGGGCACGCGCGATACGGGTTGCACACAGCGTGAAAAAGACATTCATACTGGCAATTCCCGGAAAGAAAACGTCGATAAAGGTTGACCCAAAAAATCTACGCCTGGACTTTTTGCTCTACCACCGCAAGCCCGGGGGCATTGAAACCCCGAAGGAAGGCAAGCCAAAGTTCCTGATGTACTCTTTGAGTGAGGATGAATACATTGGTGGCGAGGAGCTGGCAAAGGCTCTGGCAGAGTGCAAGCATTTCGGCCTTGAAATGATGATGGCGATATGTGATAGGGAGTCAAGCGTTACGCACTATATGATAAAGCACATAGACCTGCCTGGCACCAAGTATGAAT
>CAZBWC010000138.1:0-2759 GCA_964495395.1 Microcaldota archaeon | reverse complement strand
CAATTCAGGAGCTCGTCAAGGTTGCCGATACCGTAGTAGTCATAGACAACAACCGACTCGCCAGTTACGTGCCGAATTTGCCAATAAACAAAGCATTTGAGCTCGCAGACAGCATAACTTCAAGGGCAGTGATGGGCATTGCAGACACAATCATGTTCCCGAGCCTTTTGAATGTCGATTTTGCAGACGTGAAGGCAGTTATGAAAGAGGGCGGACTCTCGATGATTTCACTCGGTGAAGCCAATGGCGTTGACAGGGTAGATGCAGTAGTAAAAGACACACTTGAGCACCCGCTTCTTGATGTCGAATACGAAGGCGCAAAGGGATGCCTGCTACACATAGAAGGCGGCCCTGACCTGACGCTCGGCGATGCGATAAAAGTCGGCGAAAAGCTGACATCAAACTTTGACGAAGCCGCAGGGATAAAGGTAGGCGCACGTGTCAACCCAGGCTCCGCGGAAAAGATAAAGGTAACTGCAATAATAACAGGCGTAAAATCGCCTTACATATTCAAGAAGGATGATGTGGAGATGTCAAGGTCTGCAGCAGAAGAAGTGCTGCAGTATCTCTGATTGATTCAGAAACGACTGAGGCAGATGTTGCAGGGAGAGGACATTAGGCAACATATAGTAGATACAACAAGATACGAGGTTTTGGTTGATTATGGCATTAGTAGATTTTGATCCATTCGTACTTTTAGGCATTATAGCAATGATTGCATTCCTACCAGGTATTATCGCGTCATTTGCACTGTTCAGGAAAACCGAACTGGGCTTCTGGGAAAAATTATTTACAGGATTCGGGCTTGGCATTATAGGCTCAGGCATGAGCATGTTCCTTATTTCAGAGCTGGCAGGATTGCCTTATAACTACGGAACAGCAATCATAGGCACCCTCGTGCTATATGCAGCTGCAATTGCAGCAGCATTCAAAAAAGGGCTGCATGAAGACATCAAAAATATTGCATCAGGAATAAAAATCGAATTAACGCCGCAAACTATCGCCACCGCATTGATGGTGATAATTGTACTCGTAAGCTTCTGGATAAGGCTGCAAACTTATGGGCCTTTGTTCTACGAATTGGACCCTTACTTTTATGCTTACGGGGTTACGCAATTAGTCACATTAGAGCATTTGCCGCTGGATGATGGCACAGGCTGGTATCCTGAAGCGACGTCAAGCCACAGGGTCGGCCCTCTGCTCGCATTCACTCAAGCCCCATGGTACTCGTTTTACACAAATGGAGGAGCATATAATAATTACCTTCTTGCAGCGATAACAAGCGTTTACCCCGCAATAGCAGGTGCGCTTGCAGTGTTTTTCCTTTATCTTTTCATAAGGTCAAAATACGGCCATGAAGCAGGGCTCGCAGCAGCAGGAATTGCCACTTTCGTGCCTATGTTCCTCACAAAGACGCTTGCAGGAGAAATGGAGGTACAACCATATGCATTCTTCGCGCTTGCTTGTTTCTTTGCGAGGTACGCGTGGAGCCTGAAAACCGCCGAGCGCAGCATCGCAGTGCTCGCAGGCCTTGCGTATGCAGCACTAATTCTCGGAAGCTCTTCTGAGCTGGTAGGCGCTACAACCCTCGTAGCATTCGTACCTTTGCAGGCGATATTGCTTTTCATGAAAGGGAAGGCAGGTGAATTTTTCGAATTCATCAAGACAACTGCGATAGTCGTGGTTATCGGGCCTTTGGCAGGAGGACTTATCAAGCAGCATTACATATATTCTGAGATAGGATTGGCGACCCTTTCAATGGCCGCGCTGGGCATGATGGCATTTGCCGCTGCTCTTTATTACCTGAAGGACAGGTTCAAGGATTCTGAGGTGAAACTCTATGGCCTGGCAGGCATAATTATCGTAGGAGCAATACTCCTGCTTGCGACCCCACTGGGCACACCGGTAATGAACATCGTCAAATCAGGCTTAAGCACCACGACTTTCAACACAGCGCTCCAAAGAACGATAGCAGAACAAGGCATCGCTGGAAGCTCGCTACAGGGCGAATTGGGATTTTTGGGCCAGACACTGCCAACAGATGGAGTGGTAGGCATTATCCCAAATATCATCGCAGCATCGGTCAACGTACCGCTCACAATAGCATTTGATGTACTAGGAGCGGTTACAGGGAGCGGCGCCACTTACGAAAACAAAGATCCCGCGATATTCCTTTTGGCGCTACTTGTTTTCGGAATTGCAACACTGCACAGCGTTTACAAAGTAGCTGCAGGAAAAGACGATGATATGTTCCTGCTATTTTTGGCAGCGCTTTTCCCGCCTGTGATAATAGGCATACTCAAGACCAAGTTTACGATATACGCAGGTTTCATGCTTGCAGGCATGGCTGGAATTGCATTGGCAAAAGGCAAGGCCATAATAGAGGAACAGATAAAAAAAGACGAGTGGCAAGTTATAATAAAGTGGGCTCCGCTAGCAGTTGCAGCTATACTCATACTGGCACAATACCAGTCAGACATAGTAGCACAAGCACTTCTTCAAAGCTCAACAAACTCCAGGTTCCAGGACAATCCAGCAGCATCACAGGCAAAGCTGGCAGACATATGCCAGAGGTTCCGTGCAGCTGGAGCTGATGACGCAGAAATATGCGGAGCCGCAGCTGACCCGGTTGCATACGCATCACAGGGAATTGACAGCCAGTACAGTACACGTTTATGCATGGTATCTTTGGCTGAGGTTAACCACTTGCTGGGCACAGGACTTACAGAGCAGGAGTCGTGGGCAGTGAGATTCAGATG
>CAZBWC010000137.1:0-2846 GCA_964495395.1 Microcaldota archaeon | reverse complement strand
TTCCAGGCTGAGAGGCCTTCCGCTTATGAATAGCGCTGCCTCGATAAGCCGCTTTTCATCCAGGTCCGGACTTAAGGCATTAGGCTTAGGTTTTAATTGCACTGCAACAGTTTCGGAATCGCTCATATCAATTTCAGCTCTCTTAGTAACGCCTTGTTGTAATTAATATAATTAAGCTTTTTCTTTTTTTGTTTTATTGCAGCAAGTATTTCCTTGCCAGAGCGTGCAACAGTCTTGCCAGCTGTTTCAAGCTCAAGCACAGGGCATTTGTAATGCTTCTCTGCAAGCTGGGTGGAATAATCAAGCAGTTCAGCCATAATGTTTTCATGCAATTTTTTTGCAGGATAATGCCGTTTTTTCAAGCGTGCAAGAAGAGTTTTAGGATTGCACCTCAACACAATAACATAATCAGCAGGCAACTTGATTTCACAGGCAAGATGGCCTTCGATTACGAGATTTTTCTGCCTTTTTACGATAGGCAGAATAGCCCGCTGTAATTTGCCAGTATCAACTTCCTTAGCTGCTGATGATTTTTGATAGAGCTTTTTTGAGTTCACAAAATCAGTTATCGAAACCAGGCTATAGCCAAGCTGCTTGGACAGCCATGCTGCAACCATGGTTTTTCCTGTCCCTGGTGTACCTGTCAAAATAATTCTCATGCAGATAACCCCTTTATTTCAATAAGCTTTCTGCTTGACTTGAGACCTTTTACAATTGAAACGGCATTAGGGCTTACGTTAAAATGCTCTGCAAGTAGCTCAACCAACCTGCTGTTAGCCTTGCCTTTTTCAGCAGGTTCATCGACATGCACCTTATAGCCCTCATCAGTCACTTTAGCCACAGACGCCTTTTTTGCACCAGCAATAACCTTAACGCTTAACAACATGCATTATAGCCTTTTTAGCAGTCCTTTTCGAGGATGATTTATAGGCTTCAAATACCACAAATCCTAGAAGGACAATGGCAATCTGAGCAGCCCACACGTGAATATCAAAATAGAACATCATGAAAATTGAGGTAATTGCGCCAAGCACAGGCAATATAGGCACACCTGACAGATCCGGACCCCTGAACGAATTATGCAGGCTCCTGAAGCCGCTTGAGCGCAGTTTTATTAGTGAGATATTTACTAGGAGATAAACTATGAATACCCCTAGATCAGTCAGCTGAGCAATGGATTTTATGTCTCCATAAGCAGTTGATAGGACGGCAACTATTGCAACAGCTGCCACTGAGGCGTAAGGAGTGCCCCTGCTGCTGAGCACCGAGCATATACTAGGAAGTGATCCCTGCCTCGAAAGGCCATACAATATTCTTGAAGAGCCGACCAGGATAATTAATACAGTATTAGAAGTCGCAAAAAGCGCTATGATGGAAATCGCCAGCCCAAAATCAGGGATTACTTTTGCCACGGCAGTGGTCAGGGGCGCAGGGGATGCGGCAAGCTCCTGCCAGCTGGCAAGATTCAGTATCGATATTGAAAGCAGGATATATAGCAGGGATGATATTGCAAGTGCGAGTATGATGGCTTTTGGCACGATCTTACGGGCGCTTTTGACCTCTTCAGAAACATTTGCCATGTATTCAAAGCCCACAAAGGCAAAGAAGATTATACCCACTGCGGTAAAAATCCCTGTCAGGCCGGTAGAAGGCGGTTGCAAAAGGTCTGTCCCGACAGTTTCAGGGGAACCAAAAAACAGGCCTATGATAATGACCAGGATTAGTCCGCCTGCCTCTATGATTGACGAGATGTTATTGTAGGAAGACGATTCCCTTATGCCGATGTAGTTAATAGCTGACATCAGAGCTATAAGAAGCATTGCGTAGATCGTTGTGCTGCCACCAACAAGATGCGAAAGATAGCCTCCGAATGCAAGGGCAACAACCGCTGCTGAGACGACCCCAGCAACTACAAGAAGCCAGTCAGTCATGAATGCAAGCCATTCCTTTTTGAATGCAGTTTTAGTATATGCATACTCTGCAGCCTCTTTCTGGAAGATTCCTGAAAGCTCGGCATAGCTCAGGCCGGTAAAAACCGCAAGCAGGGAGGCAAGCACAAACGGAAGCCAGAGCATGTTCTCCGCAAGGCCGGCAGCAGTGCCCACAAGGGCATAGATGCCTGCACCGAGAATGATGCCGACACCGTATAACGTAAGCGTTAGCAGATTCAGTTCTTTCTTGAGAGGCATGATGTATATCCGGAAAAAAAGCTTATAAACAGGATGACGAAGGAGGCATATTTATAGCAGGTTTATATTTTCCAAACTCATTTCAGGATAGTGAGTTTCTTCTGTACTGTTGAGAGAGATTGCCCATAGGCTGTGTAGCTAGACCATGCGCCATTATCGAAACTATACATATCATCGTCTGTTATAACCACCCAGATATTGTTAATGCCTGTAGTGCAACCATCTTCCCCATTTGAGCATAAATAGAATTCACTGCCAACTGTACCCATATACATGCCATTTTGCGGCTCGAATGTTTTCGCTCCGTCCAAATATTGCAAATCCGATATGCCAGTTATTTTATTTGACGGAACTGCGACGATGCAATGGCCTTCTAAAGATGGCGGGGCGTAGCTGGTGGTGTAACATATTATCGCAGGGTGTGACGAATACAGACTGCCCAGGCTGACACCCCCAGAATTGGGGTAATACCAGCGGCTATCCCCATCTTCTAATATCGTATAATCCGAACCAACATTTGGGGTCCACGCTTCGAGTGAAACGCCTCTTGAATCATCGATATTGTTGAGTATGGCTTTTAGAAATAGGGAAAAATCCTCGCAATCGCCGCCTCTTCGAAGAATCATTTCGGCTATTGAGTAAAGCTTATCGGGCTGG
>CAZBWC010000136.1:2304-2914 GCA_964495395.1 Microcaldota archaeon | reverse complement strand
TAAAATGCCTGGTCCTGTGCATTTGTTGTTCCTGCAAACGCGGGCAATAGCGAGGGATGCACATTTATTATCTTGTATTCGTATGCCTTGAGAAGCTTCTCTGATTTTATTATTCTCATGTAGCCTGCAAGAACTACAAGCTCAACCTTGTTTTCATCCAGCAAATCCTTTATCCTGTCGTCCATCTCCTCCCTGCTCTTGAACTTTTTTCTTTCGACTACGAAGAACGGCACATTTTCTTTTCTTGCTATCTGTATAGCGTAAGCCTCTGGGTTGTCTGTGATGAGTGCGACAACTTCTGCATTAGCAAGGCCTTTTTTCGTGCCATCAACTATTGCCTGGAAGTTTGTGCCTCTTCCTGATGCAAGAACAGCTACCTTTATTTTGCGCATTTCACAATCCCCTTTGCAGTTATTACAAAATCCATCTTCTGGTCATTTTTGTTTGATGGCACGCTCTCAACCAACTGCGCCTCAAAGCATATGCCTATTCTAACTGCTGTTAAATTTTTTAAAAGCTTGTCATAGCAGCCTTTGCCGTAGCCGAGCCTGTTGCCCTGTCTGTCAAATGCCAGGCCTGGCACAATTATGGCTTCAGGAATATGCGTTAC
>CAZBWC010000136.1:0-2294 GCA_964495395.1 Microcaldota archaeon | reverse complement strand
ATGCGTTACGCCTGTTTTTCCTGTCTTTGGCTCCAGCACTCCGAATTTTCCTTTCACAAGTTTGTTCCATGATGTGAATTCCACCAAGGTTATCTCGTTAATCTTGCTGTCAGTTACTGGGGCCAGGACTGTTTTTCCTAGTGCAACCGCATCATCTATCATAGTATGAGTGTCAACTTCATTGCCCTTGGAAATATAAAACGCAACTGTCCTAGCATTGCGGAATTCAGGCATTGAGCCAAGCAGTTTTTTGATTGCATCTGAAGCAGTACCTAAAGTCTTTTTTGCTGCCTCATCTCTAAGTATGAGCATTTCTTTTCTCATGCGCTCTTTAGCAAGCCGTACCATGTTTTTAATTTGTTTTCAGATATTTTAAACCCTATGGAACCTGACAATGCCGAAGGAATCAAGAGTGTCACTGCGTTAGGTCAAGTATTTACCATACAATATATTCACACTGACAACAAGCATGCATCTGCGGCACTAAGGCGTAACGTCATCATAATCCGCCTGCCCAGAAGATGGCCTGAGCACGAGCGCAACGGGGCAGCAGAGAGGCTTGAGCGTAAAATGCTGAAGAGGCTTACTCATCCCAAAACCAAAGCAATTCCAATGCCTCAGATGACGCCTTCTGAAAAAAAGGCATTTGCTAGGCGTGCACTTCCTGCACTTTCTGAAAAGGTGCGGCAGCTGAATTCGGCCCATTTCAACTCGACACTCGGCTCAATAAAAATCAAGGGGAACCTAACAAACTGGGGTAGCTGCTCCCCTAAGAATAATATAAACCTGAATTTCTCACTCCTTTTCCTGTCCGAAGGCCTTCTGGATTACGTGATAATTCATGAGCTTGCCCACACTAAGGTGCATAATCATTCAAGGGCATTCTGGCGCATTGTCGAGGCAATAATGCCTGATTATAAAGCAAGGCAGCGAGAATTGAGGAAATACCTGCTTACGAACTGATTATATGGGAATACAAGAAAAGATAAAAGAAATCGAAGAGGAGATGAAGCGCACCCAGAAGAACAAGGCGACCGAGTATCACCTGGGTGTGCTGAAGGCTAAAATGGCCAAGCTGCGCCGTGAACTAATTACGCCAAAGGGAAAAGGCGGTGGTGGAGGCGGGGGCGGTGGGTTCGACGTTCGCAAATCGGGTGACGCATCAGTTGCAATAATCGGTTTTCCTAGTGTTGGAAAAAGCACCCTGCTCAACAAGCTCACAAATGCCGAATCGAAAATGGCAGCTTATGCATTCACGACGCTAAAATGCATTCCGGGAATTCTCGAATACAAAGGCGCAAAGATACAGATGCTTGACCTGCCTGGAATAATCCGCGGTGCAACGCAGGGCAAGGGGCGGGGCAGGGAGATAATTTCAGTTGCCCGGAATTCCGACTTAATCCTTATCATGCTCGAAGCCACTCATCTTGAGCACTATGCCACTATACTAGAAGAACTTGAAGGCTTTGGCATACGGCTTAACAAATTGCCACCAAAAATCGTGGTCAGGAAACTGGAACGAGGCGGCGTAACCATTGACAATACTGTAAAACTGACGCGCATTAGCAAGGAAGCGGTGCTGGCAGTGCTGAATGAATACAGCTATTACAGCGCGGAAGTGGTTTTCCGGAGCGATTCCAGCATTGACGAATTTATAGATATTATTGAAGGCAACCGCGCATACATCCCGTCGCTGGTGGTTGTTAACAAAATAGATCTCCTTCCCAAAAGCACCAAACTTACCCTACCACCGTCGTATCTGCCTATATCTGCAGAAAAAGGCAAAGGTATGGATGAGCTTAAGGCGCGCATATTTGCTGCATTGCGCCTGATGAAAATATACACCAAGCGCAAGGGCGAGGCTGCTGATATGGACGAGCCGCTTATCGTGCGAAGCGGAATAACTGTTGCTGAAGTGTGCAGCTTACTTCATCGCGATTTGCTTTCCCAGTTTAAGTATGCCCTGGTCTGGGGCAAAAGCGTGAAGCACCCCGGCCAGCACATTGGCACTGACCATGTTTTGCAGGACGGGGACCTAATACAAATTGTGAAGAAATAGTTCGTGCATGCTTATAGGTTGCCCACAGTGCTTAAATCATTCCTGAGCAGGACAAATTTAGGGCCAAATGAATGACCTTCATTGTGTGCTGCTGCTTGCTCCATATCGGGCAAAGCATGTGCCAGCATGCCATAATGGTGCTCAGGGCCTACTATCATATCCACCATCACCACTGAGTTTCCGTTGTTTCCTCTAAGCGCCACTGCTGCAGGCCCTACTCTGGCTCCAGTTGTTG
>CAZBWC010000135.1:0-2917 GCA_964495395.1 Microcaldota archaeon | reverse complement strand
GTTACGAACGGGTCGTTATCTGCAAGAATCAGCGGCCTTTCCAATTCACCCATTGCAAGAATGCCTTCTGCCCCGCAACCGATATCAGCATATGCGCCAGCAGGCTTAGAACCTGATAGAATGTGCCTGAAAATCTTATGTATCGGCCCTGTATTAATCAGGTCATTGATAAGTTCGGGATGCAATGCCAGGGTTATTGCAAGAAACTCAGAAGCCTGCTTACTTACATGCCCAAAAAGGCCGCGTGAATTTTTTAGAACATCTGCCAAGAATATTACGAGATTAGGAAGGGCTATTTCAGGTTCATGCTGTGATGCAGAATCATATGCACGTATTTCTTCACCCGAAGGTGAGGGATTTTTGGCTCTTGAAGGAAAGCGGCATAACGTGAGTGCCCTTGCCAATGAGAGGTCAGGCATTCTGTCTATATGCGCAAGCGCAGGAGGCGTCAGCGGCATTTTGCGCAATAGAACCGCCCTGGCTTCAGCTGCACGTGCTGCTAAAGCACTATTGGTGCGCGGCACAGGCTCTGCGAACATGAATTAGATAAGACGAAGAAGTGGTTTTAAACATATGCTTTAGCATTATCTAACACATAACCATATCCGAGACGGTTTTTTATTACTTTCTTTACGTTAGATAATTAGCGGGCCCGTAGCTCAGCTCGGTTAGAGCGCCGGTCTTATATGTCCACCTCTAATACAGTGGTATACGACTGAGTTAGCCGGATGTCTGGAGTTGTGCCTTTTACCAAAAGGCACCCCAAAAGTAGGATGCTAAATGCACACCGGAATTCAAATGATTCTTGTCGCAAAACAGGAACCTGGCTATCTCCACGGGCCCATTTTTCTTTTTATGAGTAGCTAATGTAACTTAGGCCTGCCATGCCTTGTCTTAGGAAGCGCAGTTGCATCTCCTTGTGAAAGCCGTTCAAGCCGCTCATGAAAAGCATCAAGCTCGCGCTGATGAAAATTATGTGTTGTGTTTCGTCCAGAACCTTTATCAGTCAGATTCTTTTTGGCCTTCATAATTCGGCCAAATAGATTGCTCGGGCTTCTTGAATTACGCACTAGGTCTGCCTCAGCCCTGGTAAGGCCGAATCGTGCAGTTAGCCTGTTATCGTTTGCAGCAAGCCATTTTCCAGGCCTGCTTCTGACTGTTTGATTCATAATTACAGATGAGCAGGATGAAAAAATAAAAACGAGTGTCTCGAAACTAAAGAAGTCCAAGATAGTTGTCATTTATCCGCATAGCCTCTTCCAAACTAACTCCAGTAGTAAGAGCGCGTATACTATCTAATATAGACAAGGCAACCAGAGGCTTGTAATTCAATGCTATGACAAGCCTGAATTCAGAGCTTCTTTGAGCCGAATCACTTAATATGACGTATATCGGCTTTGCAGGCAACCCGGTTTCGCGCAAACGTTCATTGTAGAAATGCTCTATCTCATAGGTTGAATTCACACTATAGAGAACTTTTATGCGTGGTTTGCCTTCTAGCAGATTTGTTATATCGGTTCCAGTAAACTCACCGTTTGTATTCAAGAGAACAGTTATGGTATAATAACTGAGTCCAGGAACCTGGGAAACTCCAAGTATCTTAGCTTCGCACCCAAGCATGCTGGCAAGCTGAGGCGCTACACTAGAACCAACATCATCTCGCAGATAGGTTGCACTAAGGCGTATGTCTGTCGGATAATCTATGAGCTTGTCAGTATACTGGGTCAGTATATGCATTGAGATAGAGCGTGCAACAGGAACAAGATGGGCAAGCACAGGCACAACACCGCAGAGTATGCAGTCTCCCTGCCTGTATAGATTGCCCTGCCCTAAATTCGGTTCTATTAATGGTGCGGTTATCAGCCTGCCGTTTGGATAGTCCCCTGATTGCAACAGTATAGGGCCCTGAAAGCTGCTGTATTTTTTCATACGGTCTGCAAAAGCAACAGGTGCAGAGGCATCAACAAGCACGTCGCATTCCTTTGAGAGGTCCATCTGGTCAGCAGGTGCAAAAACTATGGAGTCGTGAGAATTGACTTCCCTGACAACAGCGTGTTTTTCATCAAGATATAGCGTTTCAGGTAAAACGGCTCCCTGTATATTTTCCGGGAGCATTGAGACGGATTTTAACAAAGCTGCCAATGTAGGATCTTTTTTCACTATACCAGCACTAACCCGCATATCAGGCATCTTGTTTATAGCCAGCGCTAGCCTTGACCCAAGTAACCCGGCAAAGCCGCGTATCGCAACCCGTACAGGAGCAATGGCAGCATTCTTAACTTCGCGGGTGCGGGAAGAAGCAGGATGCCCAAAAGCAACGTGCATTTAGATAACAATCGATTTGATCGATTTTGAATTTACAGAGATTAGGCTAGCAGACCGCACCGCTGATAAAATAATTCTGCTAGCTGTTGAGTTCATCAGATTATTGGGGATTACAGGATTTATAAGCCGTTGTCACGAAAACGTCCCAAAAGGCCAAAAAGTCAGAGCCCTTTCAGTTTTTTCCTGAACTTTATGTAATTAGCGTAATCAATGTAGTGTTTGTGAGCAATGTAATCTTTAGTGGTTGGCGCTTTGTTGCGCCTTTCTTCAATCTTATCAGTTACAGTTATGTAGAATGCATCGCTTCCAGCACCGCTGCCATATGAAACAACAAGTATTTCCTCGCCTGCCTTTGCCTCATCAAGCACTGCTGCAAGGCCAATCATGCTTGCGCCTGAATAGGTATTCCCGATAATAGGAGTGAGTAGGCCCAGCTTTAATTTTTCCGCAGGTATGCCCAGCTTCTTTGCAAGTTGCAATGGGAATTTTGCATTTGGCTGGTGGAAAACAACATGGTCAAAAGCATCGAGCTTCATTCCGGTTTTTTCCAGAATGCCGGTGACCGCACTGCCAACATGCCTAAAATAGGCAG
>CAZBWC010000134.1:0-2946 GCA_964495395.1 Microcaldota archaeon | reverse complement strand
TTCTTGAAGCTAGAGGCCCTAATTTGAGGATCTTGTTTCCCTGCAACTACCGACATCATCTTCTCATCTTATCTATTCTTTATAAAGATTTGTTGGAGGAAGACATCGGCATCTTGAAAGAAAAAGAATCAGAAAAAGAAAAAAATAAAAAAATAAAACTATACCACTTTACCGGTTACCGTTCCGGAGCTCAATGCCTGGAATCCAGTGTCTTTAACCGTATAGGCAACCTGGACATTCAAGGTGTAGCTTGAACCCTGAGAACCTGGGCTTGATAAGGTGCCTACTGCGATAGTTCCTGACTTATCACCGTTGTCAAGGTCAAAAGCAGTGCTGTAGGTAACTGTATCAGTGCCTTTCGTCACAGTTATGCTCGTAACGTTAACATCAGTACCAGCATGGTTTTCCAGCACCATAGTAAGAGCCCCGGCACTTGTCACTTGCCAGCCACCCTGAGGCGGTGCGACTTCTGAAAATCCAGCTGCCTTTGTTCCGGTAAAGGAACCAACATCAAATACACCAAGGGCAAATAATGCGCCTACCACTAAAACAATAAGGAGCAACGCCCAACCATATGTCATTAAAAAATCCAAACCTGCTTGTGCTTTTCTCATAAAGGATTCACCAAAACACTTACTAGGGTGTTGTTTAAAAAACTTCTGCAAAGGCTCAACCACCGGTCAGCAGGGTAAAAATGTAATACAAGACAGGCACTGCGAATACTGCAAAGCTTATGCCATAAATAAGATTGACAAAATCCACTAGCAGATGGGTGAGCTTTTGGATAAAGCCGGTGTGCGAATCGAGCGTTGCGACAACTTTTAGCAGGAAATCGGCCAGATATGCGAATACAAATACTGCAAAAACAACGGTAACACGCATAAGATGCGGGTATCTCAAGAGCAACGATTGCATTGCAGGCATCTTAACCCATAACAGCAATGCCAGTACTGAAAGCAGCCCGAGAAGAAGAATAGGGATAACTATCCTGAGAGTGCCGCTGCTCTGTTTGTTCGGGCTAACGGCCTGACCATCAGCTACACCTGAGCGATAGGCGAAGTGCACAATAAGGAAACTTATTAGAAATGCCGCAATGGCAATCCATACGCCAGGGAATAGGTAATGGGAAAGCAAAAATGCAGGATCAGGAATGGCCATATAACTTACACCTTATCACTTATTTTCACCTTTGTACCTACCCTCGTACAGTTGGGTAGTTGCCTCGCTCAGTTTGACAAAAATCATCTGGGCAACCTTGGCACTTTGCTTTAGGATAAGGCCATGCAGATTATGCACTACAAGCATAGCCTCGCCCCTGCCCTCATATCCCGGATCCCAAACTGCAGAAGCCACAGTTGCTCCGCACCTTAGCAGTGAAGAGCGCGGATAGACAAATGCAGCAGCATCCTTTGGAATGCGCACAAACTCGCCATAAACGATTTTGTATGCGCCCTGCTTTAGGTGCAGCTCCCCGTTTTCAAACTTTAGCGGCTCGACATCGCTGAGTCTGCGCTCCTTGTTGTCAAAGTCTATTTTGCCGGCATCTTTGTAGGCATAAACTTCTTTTACAGTAAGATCAACACCGGATGGCTGGTACTGGCTGGAATGTATAAGGTCGCTGATAACGCCTGCTGATTCAAGGTGCTGCTTTGGAAGGATCATGTTTAACCGCCAGTCATTTTATTAAGAGTTCTGAATCCCACATTGAGATTCATGCCGTTTATTAGGGAACTGATATTTTGTTCAGTGGACGTGCTCCTTACATCGGCAAGCAGACCTTCTCCAGAAGGCCTCGCCTCGCCGCCAAATGCAAATGCTACGAATATGCCACGACCCTTTATGTCTTCAAACGCTGCTTTCGCCTCTTTGTTTGAATCCAGAGTTTTAACCATGTTTCTTAATTGCTGGCCATAAGTCCGCATATCTTTGGAAATTTGGCCCAGATCAGCATCTTTTTCCTTAGAGCTTTCCAAGAGAAAATCTATAGAACTGAGAATACCACGCATGTCCCGGTAGAGAGAATCAACATATTCCGCAGTAGAAGGCGGCTGGATATCCATTTCAACTGGTTTAGGAACATACAACGGTATCTCTGATTTGCTTTTCAACGGCGCATGTAAGCTTGTCAGGGTCCCAAGGCTAAACTTTTCGGGATGTTTTGCCTCTGCATAGATATTTGGATAGCTAGATAATTTAGATAGGATAGTGGTGTCGTCGGGACCACGTGTATCGTTATACTCAGGTATGAGGTTAAGCTCGGATTTGGTAAGATAGCTGCGAATAAATTGGGCTTCGTCAGTCAATTTGCCGCTCTTGGTTTTTGCACCAGCATGTTCAATCAACCAATTGATGCTGTCAAGTCCTGATTGGCATGTGCTTTTTTGCTTTTCAAGAAGCGTGTTGTCATCAGGCATGGGAACGACAAGTGCCGCTTCAATAGATTCCAGATGTGTCCTGATAGTTCTTTTTAACTGCATCTCCTGAAGATCCGTCAGTGCCATAAATAGCATATGCACAATAAACTTAATAATTTAAACAGATTTGATGTTGATAATAGGTATGGGCATCGAATCAGCTATTTTAACCATTCTTGGCCTCGCATTATTCGAAACAATCACCAGCATAGACAATGCTGTAATCAATGCTGAAGTGCTTTCAAAGATGTCCCAGAAGGCAAGAAAATGGTTTTTGCTATGGGGCCTGCTTATCGCGGTTTTCGTATCACGAGGGCTTTTACCCAGCCTTATAATATTTGCAGCAAACCCCCAGTTAGGCCTTGACGGGGTGATCACAGCAACGATGAGCAGCGACCCTGCAATAATAGAGGCCATTGAAGAGACTGGGCCGGTACTGCTTATTGCAGGCGGCATATTCATGGTATTCCTTTTCTTCCACTGGCTCTTTTTAGAGCCTAAGAGCTATGGGCTTAGAGGAGAGAAATTTTTC
>CAZBWC010000133.1:2754-2977 GCA_964495395.1 Microcaldota archaeon | reverse complement strand
GCTTTGCACCCAGTGCACCAGCCTGAAGTGCAGTTACAACGATTTCATCGTTCTTTTCAATGCTTACCCCAACAGCCTGGAGAAGTTTATGGTTCTCGTTCATGAGCGAACCCAGAACAGCCAGATCACCAGAAGCCAGTGCCTTTTGGCCCCTCTTTACTATGTCAAGAGCTTGGTCATGCAAATTCTGGAACTGCCCTGCATCATCTTCCTTGAACTGGGC
>CAZBWC010000133.1:0-2691 GCA_964495395.1 Microcaldota archaeon | reverse complement strand
ACCATCTTCGAAGTAGGGCTTGAAATTCCTGTGACGGCAATGACAAAATTAAGCGGTGTGCCAATCTTTATTTGTTCAAAGCCCTTGTTCCTAACGAACCGTATGGCCCCGCCATAGGTAGCCATGACATTGTCAACACCTGATGGATTGCCGTGGAAGGCCTTTTCACCTTCATACGCGCAGGCATTGACCTGTTCGTTTGTCAGCTTAAGGCCATATTCCTCGGAAAATGCCCTGGCAAGGCCCACGCAGAATGCAGCGCTTGAGCCCAAGCCGCCAGCAGTAGGCAAATCGCCCTTTAGATAAACATGGAAATTGTCTGATATTTTCATTGCTGAAAGGACATACCTTATTGCCCTTAAAGTGAATTCAGGAATAGTACCCATAACATTGCTGGTGTAATCCAGTTTATCTGATTTCTTGACTTCCACAACAGCTTTGTTTGATATTCCGAGCGCAATTGCAGGACATCCGTGGACTACGAAATGCTCGCCAAAAAGAATTATCTTTCCAAATCCAGTTCCGGTTGCCATGCTCATCCTTTCGGCTTCCTGCCTTTTACCTTAGGCGGTTTTATGTCAGGATATTCCTTAGTGAGCATTTCCGGTGACGCGTAAGGCTTGAAACCAAATGCTTCGCAGGTTTTGCAAATAATATAAGGATTGGGATTTGATAATGACTGGAGTGCAGATGCCAGATTGCCGATGGATTTTCTTCCACCTGCCTGGACTTCACCTTTCATGCCCATGAAATCAAATGCCTTGTTGATGATAGTGTGGTTTATTCCAGAGAGGATGCCTGCAACTTCCCAGCTTTGGGTTTTTTCATTGGCAGTGAGCTTTTTGACAGCAACCCAGGATTTGCAGTTACCCACAAAGACCACTTGCGCGCCAGGCTTTTCAACCTCAGGCTTTATGGAATTAGATGCAGGTGGCTTGAATGCGACACCTGCTTTTTTGAACAGCTGGTTCAGCAGATAGCTTTCTGTAATAGGCATCATTGTTGCCTTATTTTGGGCAGCAGGCATAAGAGAATCCCGCTTTAAGGAACTCAGGAATTTCACGGCTTCAGGAAGCCCTTTGCCAACTGAGCTAACAAGAGAATCGATTTTAGCAGTGTCAATGCCTGAAAATTTATAGGCAAACGGCTCTATGAAGTCTGAAATCTCGACGAGTATTGCGGCAACCTGCTCATTAGTTGCGTTGTTCACCGAATAGTGGCGCTCTGCCTTGAAATCCCTAAATTGCCCTGAAAGTATTATTTCTTCCCTGTCCATGCTGATGCCTCCTTTATAGCTCTGATACGAAAATGTTTATAATCATTCTTAGGCACAATTGAATGACTTCTAAAGAGCAGTATTAGTTAAAGATATGGGTTTATTGTCTTTAGCAGTAATGCCCCTGTGGCTCAGAAACTTTTTAGGAAAAAGTTTCATCAAAAACTTATCCTAAAGTTTGGAGCAATGGTAGAGCGCGTGCTTGGTAGAGCCTTTTTGACTTAGGTACTTCTAATGGCAAAAACCCTCGGGAAAAAGCCATGAGGAAAACCAAGGCATGGGCTACGAAAAGCACGAGGCCGCGAGTTCAAGAAACTTTTTGGAAAAAAGTTTCATCAAAAACTTACTTTCCAAAACGTTTGAACATTTCTCGCCGGGGGCTTTTTCTTCTTTTTCAGCAGACAGCTAGAGTTATTAACGATTTAGACCGATATTGAAATATGAAACAGGAAACAGCAGCCCTGCTGCAAATCAATATCGCAGCATTGCTCCTTTCCATGGTGGGCCTGTTCGGAAAATGGATCGCCCTACCAGCAACCATAATCATACTTGGAAGAGCTGTTTTTTCCGGAATGACGCTATTTCTTATATTGAAATTATTCAAGCAGGATTTCAGGCTTAAAAGCAGGAAAGAATTATTATATCTGACCATAGCTGGAATATTTTTTGGCGTGCATATGGTCGCATTTTTTGAGTCTGTCCAGGCATCTACAATAGCAATAGCAATGATAACCATCTTCACCTACCCGGTTTGGATAGCCTTTCTAGAGCCAATAATGCTGAGAGAGAAAATAGTTGGAAAAAATATCTTACTGGCACTTGTTGCATTTGCAGGAGTAGCGTTGTTAGTGCCTAATTTCGAACTCGACGATGGCGGCTTTAAGGGCGTATTATGGGGACTCTTGGCAGCACTGACCTTTTCGATAGAAACAGTCATTAATAGGAAATATGCACAGGCTTATTCAGGATCCTTGATCACGTTTTATGAAACGACTATTGCAGCAGTGGTTTTGCTACCGTTTCTTTTTATGGGAAATTTCACAATAAAAGCTACAGACCTGATTCTGATGGCAATTCTAGGAGTAGTGTTCACGGCAATTGCATACACACTATTCGTAAATGGACTTAGATATATTAAGGCCCAGAAAGCAGGCTTAATATCCACAATAGAGCCAGTCTACAGTATTTTATTTGCAGCGATATTGCTTGGAGAAATGCCTGGACTGCGGACATTTGCTGGTGCGGCACTTATTTTAGGTACAGCAATATTTGCCCAGCTAAAAATGAAAAATTAATCCACTATTTCTTTTTCAAGACAGCAACCATTGCACCTGCATTTAGGCCTGGAATCTCGAATGTGCCTTCAGCACTCCGGGCAAATTCACACGCTACCGCACTAGCAAGTTCCCGGACAC
>CAZBWC010000132.1:0-2979 GCA_964495395.1 Microcaldota archaeon | reverse complement strand
ATTACAAAAGAACTTATTTTAAACATTCTCTTTATTGCTTTTTCAGCAACAGTGAATAGATGTATCGCAGACACATTGGTCTTTGCGCCAGGCAGTGCTATTCAGCCTTAGGCTGCTGCTCATCCCTTGAGAGGATTTTCTCAGCAAGCACTGCATATGCAGGCCTGGATATCAGGAACCCGAGCATTGCACCGAGTATTGTCGAAATGGCAAATCCTATGACCTCTACAAGCCCGGAGAAAAGCAGGGGGATCATAGCGACAACGGCAACGAGCACGTTGGTCTTTATGATTGCAAACGCATAATCCATCTTTTCCTTCAGGTTGCCTGATGCCTTTTTCAGCAGCTCATCAGTTATGACTATCTGCGCATCTACGCCTACGCCTATTGCAGCCATGATTCCGGCCATTGCTGCCAGGTCAATTGTGAATGAGCCGAGTATCGAAAGCAGTATTATGAATTCAGAGATGCTGATTGCAACTATTGGCAGGACGATATATAGGTGCTGATAGCGGATGCCCATGAAAATAGAGATTGCGGCAAGAGCTGCTAGTATGCCTATGAGGCTCAGGGTGAGGAATTCCTGCCCCAGTGATGGAGGCACAAACGTGCTGCTGCCAAGCGAAATCTGAACAGGCAATGCCCCTCCTTTCAGTATTGATTCTATTCGCTTTACATTCTCATTTGCTAATTTAGCAATATCCTGAGTACCCTGGGCATTGCTGATTGAACCGGAAATAGTCGCTGCATTTATGGGCACCCCTTGGGTAACGCCTGAACTTAGGATCGCCATGCTGAGCAGTCCTGCAGCCTCCCATTTGTCAACTACGACGCTCTGCAGCGATGAGCTGCCATAGGCAGGAACCATTGCAGACAGCTCCACTTCACGGAGCTTGTAACCTTTTTCGAGGAGCATTGTTTTGAACTCTTGAGAAACATCTTTGCTGACAACCGCAGTAGAGTTAACTGCAGTTGGAATTGCAGAGAAGTTTAGCGTGTCGACCACATAGATATTCATTGGATCTTCGTCAAGCCGAACCGCTTCCCTCAGTGCATTGAACAGTTCAGTATCAGTTACGCCTTCAGGTGCTTCTTTCCTGAGGTTTTCAAGCGACACAAAAACCGAGGCGTTGCTGTCTGGCCTGTCTATGAACATGTATAAAGGATAATTTGCCTTGCCTTTTGCGACTTCAGCGAATCTTTTTGCACCTGTCTGCTTTATCGAGAATTGTACTCCCCAATCAGCCCGCGTCTGTAGCGAGGTCGTGGATATAGGGGCAACCGAAGCAGTGAAAAGGTCGCTGCCTTCCAGGGCCAACTTGCCATCTACAACGGCATAGAACACCCCTTGCTTTGAAAGAGTATCCTGTATGAACTGAACCTGTGCCGAATCGGTCCCAGGCACTTCAACATCTATTTCGGTGCTGCCAACCGCGCGCACCTTAGCTTCAGTAAGGCCCAATACGCTTACACGTTTTTTTATAGTCTGCATGAGCTCGTTCATAGTCTGAGTATCAACCGAGCGCTCAAGGAGTATGGGGATTTTGGTGCCTCCGCTGAAGTCTATGCCAAACTGCATGCCATGAATTGCGATATTAAAAACTGCCAGAAGCACGATGGCTCCGAGGCCGGCCATTTTTACATTAGGCTCCTTCCACATCAGTGCAAGGCCGCCAAAAACGAATATAGAAAGTATGAGGAGCATTCCGCTGAAAGAGGGATAGCTGAACAGTGAAAAGGCGAATATCAGGAATAGCACTGCCATAGTAACGAGATTCCTGTCTGCCTGAAGCTTTACCCCTTCAACCATGTGATCGCCTCTCAACATACATAAGCAACAGCACCGCATTTATGCCCCAGGTGGCAACCAGGTCTCCGACAAGCCCTGCCAGTGCAACACTCGAAATTTCGAAATAGGTGGGAATGTTAGTGAGCGATGCGAGTATGAATAATACTCCGAATGCAACAATTGCCATGATGCTCATTGTTGTTCCTGTTTTCATTGCATCGTGGGCGAGGTCACGCGGATTGCCTTCGCGCTTGAGTATTCTCATTGTGAGCAGTATGTCAGTATCTAGTGAGAACCCTATGAGCATCAATAATGCAGCAAATGAAGGCAGTGTGAACGGTATGCCAAAAAACCCCATTGCACCCAGGGCTATGAGCACATCGCTCAGGGCACCTAGTATGACCGCAAGGCTTGGAACGAATGTTCGGAATAAAACAAACACCAGAATAACGCTAAGTATTATTGACACTACAACGACGTTTACTGCAGTTTCAAGGAAGTGTACACTCAATGTAGGGCTTATGGTCTTTATTGAGAGCTGCCCATAGCCGAAACGCTGGCTTAGCGGGGCAGTTATTGAATTTTGATAATTGCTGTAAACAGCAGTATATGCACGCATGAAACTCGCTCTGAGCAAGGTTATATCACCGAAATCATCTGCCTTATCCGAGGTACCTGCAAGCAAAAACATTTCATCAGCAACGGCATTGAGTTCGCCTGATTTAGATATAAGCTCGCTTTGCAAGGCAGGGTCAATTGATGCAGCATAAGATAGATTCTCCACCTGCAGAGACAATGCAGAAAATTGCTCCTTGAGCTGCTCTGCACCAGCGAATGAGGAATCCTGTGGCAATGTTATCTCAACACTCTGGCCACGGGTGGTATCCGTTATTTTCACATCACCGCTCAACCCTTTGGTTGCAAGCGCATCAACCACATCCTGCCGGGTCAGGTCATCTGTAGAAACGAATGTTACGAGCGTGCCTCCTGTGAACTCCACCCCCAGCTTGATTTGAGGGATAAAATAAAGCGATAATGCGATTAGGAGTAGCGGTACCAGTGCCAAAAGCTTGTAATTGCCCTTATACAAATTAGGAAATTCCATGATAATTCTCCAGAAAGATAATGATGGTTAGTAGATTCTGTTTTTAAGATTAAGAGAAGTAGAAAAAATGGACTCAGGGGGATTT
>CAZBWC010000131.1:0-2993 GCA_964495395.1 Microcaldota archaeon | reverse complement strand
AATTTCTAACTTTTCATTAGTTTCTCTATGTAATTTTATGAGCTCCTTTACCTCATCCAAATAATGGTCGCCGAAGCTTTTGCTCTTGCCAGCAGGGTCAGGGACATTGCACAATGGCTTTCCGAGGTGCGGCTTAAGCTGTTCGGCATATTGCTGCATTGGCACTGGTACATTGTCAAACGCATCGAGAATATCAGCCACTCGGTCAAATTTCGCTCTCTTGCCTGCTTTCCCGAGCGCCTCTTTTATCGCAAACGGGAATAGGAATTCGCAGATGGTGCCGAAATGTGCAGGGCCCGAAGTGGTCATGCCGCACGATATCACGTATGGTTCTTTTTTCTCGCTAATAATCCTGCCTGCAAGCTGTTCGCTCCAATGACTGTGTTCCTGCATAATAATCTCCCGAAACCACTTATAGCAAACCAAACATGTTTTTCGGAGTTTTCCGCAGAGATACCTCTGCGTTTGGTTTGACATTGCTTCAATGTCAAATATTGACGGCATTTTTCTGCCCTGCCGTCAATGGTTTGCTATGTAGCGCACCGAACTATTTGTTTAGGGCGCTATATTACTTTAAAACTTATACGTTTTTATAAAACAATCGGGTGTTTTGTATGAAATACGGAAATTTGTTTATGGTCATTCTGGCCTTTAGTTTTTTAGTGGTAGGATGCACGCAGGTTTCAGATGCTGAAACAGTGCCTGCTGCAGATAATTCCTCTGCAGTGGCTGACAACAGCTCTGCTGTTGCGCCTGTTGCGAACTCTGCTCCTGATGCTGGGGTAGATGAAGCTGCTGAAGTTGCAGATGTTATTGAAATAAACCTGACTGCAAACAACTGGGCTTTTGAGCCTTCAACAATTCAGGCAAAGAAAGGCCAGCTTGTCAAGCTTCATGTAACCTCAGTAGATGTTGCCCACGGTTTTGCATTGCCTGTTTTTGGCATTAACGAAAGGCTGGAGCCTGGCGAAGTGGTTGATATCGAGTTTACTCCTAACCAGGTAGGTACATTCACCTTCTTCTGTAATGTGTACTGTGGCGATGGCCATTCCGAAATGCGCGGAGAACTCGTAGTCACCGAATAATTTTTTATTTTTCTTTTTTCATTTTTTGGCTCTATGGAAATCCTACTCCTGATCGTTTGCTGTACTAGTTTTGTCAAAACTCACATGTCGGGACTCTAGATTTGCCTGTTTTTGACAGGTAGCGATTCCAGAACGCCTTTAGACATTTCTTGGGTGCCTCTAGCCACAGGACTGACGGAATCGCTGGATTTGCATTTCTTTTGGACGTAATTATCAGCCAGCCTCAGCAGCGAAAACCTCCAAAGGCAATTCTCTTGGCAGGTTTTTCTACAATACCTCCCTTTTATCTTTCACAGCCTTATCCTTGCAATCGTTTCCAGTAGTTGTACATGAAGGGCATTATTATCATTGTTATTGCCACTCCCTGCACAATGCCTATTATTACTGATAATACCATTGAGGCCCCTAGGCCGACTATCGGGCTTATTGCTATAAGTGCCGTTGCAGGCATCTGCGTAATTAGCGACACTATCCAGAATGCTATTGCAATTGCAAATACTATTATCGTGAGTATTATGTCGAACGCTATTGTGCTTAAGACATTCTTTTTGACGAGTTCAATTGACGCTTTGAAGCATTCTATTATGCTTTTCTTGTTTATGATTAGCTCATAGAATGAGAATTGGGTCAAGAATGCTACTGCCAGCAACACTATCATCGCAGGTATCATGAGCAGGATTCCGACCAGCTCTCCTGAGAATATTATGCCTAAAGCAGGCAAAACGAAGATGGCTATTATTATTCCAAACATGGTTACCATGTATTTTGTGGCTGGCCAGAATAATTCTTTTGCTGTTTCTATTATCGGAGGCAATTTTTTTTGCCTTGCTGCCATATCGGTAGCTGCATACAACGTAGCTTTCAAGGCATTCTCCACCATCATATATGCTACTGCTAATGCCAGCACTATGATTCCGGCTATAACCATTCCGGCAATTCCTACTGATGCCAGGGCATTTTTAATGCCTGTACTGCCGCTGAAAATAGCTGCGCCTAACATGAGTGCCAACAGGCCTATTATCAGGACAAGAAATGCGAGTCCTGTCGCGAAGCTAATAAGCTCGACTTTCAGCATGTACATTCCGTAATCCTTCCATGATGCCTGAAGGAAGCTGACTGTGTTATCAATGGAGGTACCTATTCTTCCTGACTGCTTCACTTCCTTTACCGGTTCTTTTTTCTTTGCTGCCATGTCTATCCCTCGGATTTAGTCTTGCTTACGGGTATTTTTTTGGCTGGCACATCAAGTTTCCTCTTTATGAGGAAGTAATATATGATTGCACCTAATACGCCTGTCAGGGCAACTACGAGTATCCAAACTATCTTATCATTCTCTTTTTCGTAATTTTCCCTTCTTACGCAGTCTACGAGCATCCATACCCAAATGACAACTGAAGCCAGGCCTGCCAGGAATAGAAGGCAATAGAATAGCATCATAACTGCATACATGGTGCCGAATGCTCCCATTATGCTTGCTAATGCTCCGTCAGAGCCGTTTGAAAATCCAAATCCTGATAGCGCTAAGCTGTAAAAGTCCATGTAAAAATATCAAAGAAAAGGCTTAAAAAGGGCAGTATACATATATCCTGCTGTCAGCGGTCATAGGAAGAGGGAAACACCTGTTCCCTTACCGAACACAGAAGTTAAGCCTCTTCACGGCGTTGTGTGTACTGGGCTATGCTCGGGAAAGCGTGCTGCTGCTGACACTCATTTTTACATTCAAACTTTTTATCCTGAGTACTATCAGTGAGCTTATGGAACCCAAAGAGCGTGCTGCCAAAGACATTGGAAAGTTGGTCGATATACTTCATCAGTTTACTGGCTTGCATTTGGATAAGAAATACCCTGATATTCTTGAATGGGCTACTAATTACATGAATGATGCAAAGCATTTTTTTGACAACGGCG
>CAZBWC010000130.1:0-3026 GCA_964495395.1 Microcaldota archaeon | reverse complement strand
TGAGTACCAGCTTTATCTAGGCAAGGAAAAGAAAAGGGAAACGATGCTTGACATATTGCAAAAAAACAGGATTACTGTCATCTCCTTTGATCCCAAGTTCTTCGGAAGGAGGATGATAAGCTTCCTCGCAGGCGCAATAATAAATCAGATGTACATAATGGCGATTACCGGCAAGCTGATGGACAAGCCGACGATACTCGTGGTTGACGAATTCCCCAGAGTCGAAACAAGGGTTACAAAAGACATACTTTCCGAAACAAGAAAGTTCAATCTGTTTGCATATCTCTCATGCCAGTATCTCGGCCAGCTCAGCAAAGAGGTCATGGACTCGATAGTATCCAATGCACGAAACATAATATCATTCAAGATCAATAAGCAGGATGCTGAATTGCTCAGCTCGATTATGGAAATAAAGGTTGAGGAATATTTCAAGAAGCACCGTGCCACTACCGAACTAGAAGAAAGCAAGAAGGAGATGTTCGTAAGGCTGCACCAGCGCGAGTGCATTGTTAGGCTGTTTGACGGTGTGAAATATTTGCTGCCAATGAAGCTTAAGATAGTTGATATAAAACGGTGGGGTTTCGGGGATACGGAGCATACGCCATATACAGGAAACGTAAGAAGTGAGAATGATGATGGCACCCCAGGCACTCTTGAAACACCCGTTGATGCACCTAATGCAAACATTACACAGCTTCGCAGATTAGGCATGATGCAGAACATAGCTGAAGAAAAAACAGATGCAACAACTACCGAAGAGAAAAAAGAAATAGTGGAAGAGAAACAGGAAAAAGCAGAAAAACCTGAGCTCCCCCATCCGCTTAGCGAGAACGAATGCCTTAGGGAAACTCCTGAGACCATTTACAGGATGGGCAAGGCAAAAATGGCCAGCAGGGAGATGGAAGGAAAAAATAAAAAAGAAAAAGTAGAGAAAAAAGGCAAAAAGACTAAGAAAGATTGAAAATGCTTAAACTGAGCCGCTTGCTCTTTTCCAGCTCTGCCATCAAGGCATCAATGACTTTTGCCTTTACGTCCATGTATTTTTCCCTTCCGACTTCCACGTTGCATATTGCATACTGCTTCGATTTTACGTTAAAACAAAACATGCAATTGGTAAGGTTCTCCGAGTTATGGCAGAACATCGAGTCACTGCAGCTGCTACAGTCGCTCATCTCAAAGCAGCGTGTGAGATTTTCGGAATTATAGCACTTTATGCAGAACTGTGAGGCAAAAAGATAGTAGCAGCCAAGGGTGTAATCCGATTGCCGTGGCCAGAATGAATAGAGTGAAGATTTAGTCATGTTCATGGCGCTGGTTTTCAGGCAGGAATGAGCATTGTAATATATTGAACACCCAGTAAGATTAGAATTTGAACCGTACTGAGTATCTGGAGTAGTAATTGAAATTTTGCGCAGAAGATTAGCAGCATTTGAAAGTGATAAGGTATCTAGGTCTGATTCAGCCAGGGTATTTTTGCCTACAATAGAATATGCTTCGTTAATCTCCACAACGCGGGATTTTATTGCAGCATAAAAGTCGAATGGGGGTAGATAAACCGGCTTGCTGCTAATGGCAGATTTAACTTCCGTCATCTGGGAAACATTCTTGCTTAGCCAATCTTCATAGTCAGAGTGGCCCGTAAGCTTCCTGCCCAGCACTACAGAAGTTATTGACTGGAATATCTTTTCGTACTCATTGGGCTTTTCACTCATCACTGCCACCCCTTATTATATCGATTATAGAAGGAATTGACTTTTTACTTTTCAGCTCTTCAGCAATTTCAGCAACCAGCTTTGCCTTTAATTGGGCATAGCGCTCTTTGCTAAGTTGCAGGTTGCCTATAAGATTGCGCTTGCTTCTCTGGTTAAAGGAGAACATGCAATCACTGCAATCTTCAAGGCTTGCCGAATAGTAGGAATCAGAAACTACATTAGAATGAAACATCTCCATGCAACGCGTCAATTTGTATGGATCAAGAACTTTGATGCAAAACTGAATCACACTGCCAAAGCGGCAGCCAAAGGAGTATTCGGAATTGAAAATAGAAGTAGTAAAGGCTGCGTACTTGCCGTTATAAAGGTCCTGGCAGCCAAGAACATAATTGACATTTACGCAGCGGTGCGACCTAATGGCATTAGAAGAATTTCCCAGTATCGTATTTCCCGTGTAATAAGCACGCTCTTGAGCAGCAGCAAGAATCGAATCAATGTCCTGTATCTCATTTATGTTAAATGGCAGTTTTGAGACCATCTTTTCGTATGCAGCCAGTTCGTCATGGCCAATTACAGGCGCAGTGACCGGAATGCGGTTTGATGAAATAGCCACCTCTTTTTTCGACAATGCAGACTTCCTGTTTTCAATCGGATCCATGTAGCGCTTCAAATAATCCTCAAAATCCAATAAGTCACCTACTTCCTGACCTAGCAGGATTCGGCAGGTGCTTTTCCATGACTTGTTCAATTGCAGGTAAACAGCATCATCCACGTGATTCACCTATGTTGAAAATGTCATATTTGAAGGTCTTTGTCGCCAGCAGTTCTTTTGCCATTTCCCCCAAGACCATAGCTTTTATCTCCCGGTATTTTTCAGCAGGTAATTGGACGTTGCCAATGGCATATCTTAAATTTTTAGCATTGAAGCAGAACATGCTATCAGATACATTTTCGCAGTTATGGCAGAAAAGCAGGTCACGGGAGTTGGAACATGAATCGACTTCAACACATCTTGAAAGGGAGGTGGAGTTATAGGAATTAATGCAGAACTGGGAATAGGTAAGATTATGGCAACCAAAAATGTTCTCTGAGAATATAGCGTAGTTTGAAAATGCGACATTTTTAACTTCCAGATATACGTCTTCGCTGTAATAGATGTTTCTGCCGCCTCCACCGCCGCTGACTTTATTTACATTCTCGAATGTTTTGTATCTGAAATTGCCAACGTAAAAAGCAACAGGCTTGATAAACTTGGTTGAAATTTCCTTGAAAGAAGCTTTGCACACTTCTTCCGGGGAATATGGAGAACTATTA
>CAZBWC010000129.1:0-3058 GCA_964495395.1 Microcaldota archaeon | reverse complement strand
TCTTCTCGCCTTCGTGACCTTTAAGCCGGCCAAATCTTTCAAGTGCCATTTCATATGCGCGCCTGCCTGTTTCATTGTCATTGTGCGTTGCGCATGCAACAAGGGCAACCACGATATGGACGCTATTAGCGGTATTGGGAATAAGTGAAAGTGCCTTTTCAGCAACCTGCTCATCAATTGCTTCTGCAAGCGATATGTTTACTTCTCGTGCTTCCCAGGTTCCAAGCAGTCCCGAGCCTTCGTATTTTTGCAGAGTCGCCAACTGTTCCTCTTTTTTCTTGGCCTGGTTCAACAACTGCCTTTCTTGCTCCGCTGCCTTTTCCGCATCTGCTACGTTGCCGTGGTCATCCACTATCATGGCAGCCTGAGCCATCATCTCAAGAGCTTCAGCATGAATTTTGTCAACTGGTTTCCTTCTTTCTGCTATGGCATACATGAATTTTCCGTTCAAAAATGCCCATGTTCTCATGATGTTTCTATCAGTTGCTAGATCTACCTGTTTAAAGCCATCATGAAGGTCAGGTAATGCATGCATTATTCGTACAAATGAGTTGCTGAACCAAATGCCCAGTATATTTCTGTTACCTATATCCGTTGCTATCTTCAGCCTGAATCTGCTCTCGGGGTCATCAATAAGATGGCGCACTCCACCTTTTTCAAATTCGGTCCAGACTATCATTCTGGGTGACCATTCGCGCCTTGTTTCAGTGAGAAACCTGCCTATTGTTTCTCTTGCGTGACGCACTCTTTCACTAGGCATTTTTGCAAGTATCTCATCCATCTTGCACACTGAGCCTATGAGCGCCATCTTCTGGTCTTCCCTAAAGCGTGAAAATTCGTATTTGGCTTCTTCTAATGCGGCCTTGCCGTCAGTATCATTGTAAGCAGCGGCATAAAGCACAAACATCCTAGCTAATTCTACATTTCCTTTTGGTGCATGCTCGATAAGCAGTTCCATCGCTTCTGTATAATTCTCCTGATTTACTGCGTTTCTTGCTACTTCTATCAGTTGTTCAGTCTGGTTTTTGTCCAGTCTTTTATTTCCTGATTCCTGAAGCTGCTTTTTTATCCCGTTGATGACTACCTGCATCTGGCAATCCCCGTTCACTCTCTGTATCCATTCATTTCCTGCGGCAACGGATTCATGCCTTTGCATCCATCGTGTAAATACGTTGCCTGATACAGAGTAATTTCTGCCTACTGCTCTATGAACGTCAGCAACTGCTAATCTAGTCATACCTATATTATGCTGGAAAGGCTTTATAAAGCTGTGTGTTTTTATGGTTTTTTAGTGTTTATAAAAATAGAGATAAAAGAAAAATAAAAAAATCAAGCACTTTTCAGTGCCTGTTCCTTGTCAATAAGCTCGCTGAGAACGCCCATGTGGATGAACCTTCTTCCGCCGACTTTAACATGCGGGATTCTGCCCCTGTCAAGGCGCCTCTCAAAGGCATTTCTCTTGATTCGTATGCTGCTCTTGTGGAGCTGCTTAACTGCCTGGCTTACTGAGTAATAGTTCTCGCTTATGTGCGTCAATGCTTCGACAGCATCCTTTGGAACCAGCCTTCGTGTGCCAAACTTTACTGAAGGCACAGAGCCCTTTTCTATCCTGCCAATGAATGCACGGAAGTTAATTCCCTGATTGGCCTTTTTGTAGTCCTGGAATGCCTCACGTACGGTGTAAAAGCCTTTCTTGGTGTCTACAATATCGTCCAACACTGCCTGTGGTATATATCTCTTCCTGCCTACTTTGACATAAGATACGCGGCCCCTTTCTATCCTGCCGCCGAATGCACGGAATGAAATATAAACCCCTCTGTCTTTTATGTAATCATAAGCAGACTTTACTGAAAAGAGGCTGTGCCTGCCTTCAAGGTCTTCCTCGCTAGTCCTCTGCTTATACAGCTGCTGTGCTGACTTATAAACAGTTGAAACTGAACTGGTGAGAGATTTCTCAGCCTTGTTCCTTTCCTTTTTTATGTCATCTACATCCATGTCCTTGTAACCGTCGACAACAGGATCTTCTACAACCTTCTCTATAATAATTTTTTTTCCTCGTGGCATATTTTTCACCTTTTTATATTTTATGATTATATGTGTATATATTTTTAAACCTTATTAATCCGCTTTTTACCCCAACCTCATCCTTCCATTTCACCTCTCCCAGCTTTAAACCTGTAAATAAGATATATAATTATTACTACTGCCACAACACCGGCAATAAGCCCGAGAGGCAACTCCTGTTTTTGCTCTGTAACTGGGGTTGTGCCGCCGCTGCTTTGATTGCTCGCATTCTGCTGAGGCGGTTGCTCAAGCGCCAATTCGCCTTCGAAAAATCCGCTGTTGCCTTCTTCATCAGTTGCTTCTATATTGAAAAACAACACTGCTGCCCCTTCTTGATTAGGTATATCCGCTGCATACTGATTCAATGCCTGCACGAAAGCCCTTGTGCCTTGCCAGTCACCTACATCATACCTGTAAGAAATCTCTATCCCGTCAGGAGCTATTCCGCTTGCATGTGATCCTAAGTCTACAATTTCCATGCCTATCCTGATGGTGTTAGTGTTTCCTGTACTGAGCTGTCGTATGCCTCTAAGTTCCGGTGCCGTCAGATCAAAAACTACAGTGTAATCCGTCTGGACTGCTAAATCGACATCAATGTCTTTCTCAGCATTTTCATACCTGACCTTGACCTCTGGTTTTGCCTTTGCAATTTTCTGCAACTCAAGAACCGGTTCTGCGCTGTAGGCTGTGCCTTCAACCGAAACGTCAGCATTGAGCGGATTGCCGTTATCGTCTATTATGCTTATGCTGAGCGGGTAGAATGCAAATCCGATATCGCGCCTTGTCGCTTCACTAACTGTTATATCATCCTCTACTTTACCTATGTCGTATTTTGCCAATATATGGACCTGGCCTGCGCCTACAATAAATACTGCCCTTCCGAATTCATCAGTGATCTCGCTTCTGTTGGATACAAAAACTTCTGCTCCCACAATGGGCTTGTTCGCCTGGTCAAATACGAAAACGCTTAGCTGATATGCTTCCGGTTTCATGT
>CAZBWC010000128.1:0-3092 GCA_964495395.1 Microcaldota archaeon | reverse complement strand
TTGGAAGATTTTCAACAACTTTGCCGGCCTTCAAGAGAGCCGAAAGTTCCTTGGTCAGGATATCCCGCAGTTTTTGCCTGGTTTTACTGCACTTAAGGGAGACCTTTTTTTAAAAATTCTCCCTGGGCTAAACAGGGCTGCAATTGCATATAAGCGTAGTGTACACGCTGATTTCTTGGCATTGGATTTTGTTTCTCTGATGCTGGCTAAACACTCATCAGGCGGCTTAAAACCAGTACTTCTGGCGCCTCTTGAGATAAAATGGGTCGGTAAAGTCAGCGTTACCAAACTGTTTCTCTATTGTCGTCTACACATTGCTCTGAACCAATTCTTAAAACACTACCGCATCTAACCACACAGCTTCTCAATAACGTTCTCTATCTGCTCGTATCTTCGCACCTTAAATTCAGCATCATACTTCTTGCTAATTTTGGCCTTTGCAAACTCTCCGCGCATCAGTCGTATCGTTCTTATCCCAAGTTTTTTGCATGCATGGAAATCTGTAATGGGGTTATCTGCCACATACACGAACTCATTTGGCGCAGCTCTTCCGATTAGTTTTCTGTATATGGCACTATCCAACTTACTTACCCTGCTGTCTTTTGCCGAAAAAATCTTCTTGAAATAGCCGCTTAATCCGAGTGCTTTCAGTTTTCTTTTCTGGTGCATTGCATTTCCGTGTGTTATTATAACCAGCCTGAATTTTTTACTAAGTTTTTTTATTGTTTTAGGCACATCATTATATGGTCTGAGCTTATCGAGCGGTGCCTTATGAAACATCGAAACTAGTAGTTTTACGAAACGTTTATCAGTTATGCTATATGCTAATAGCAAGTCGTCGAACAACTTTTTGTACATGCTGCCATTACTGTTTCTTATGCGCCACAGCGCTCTCTCTATATTTCGTTCACTATCTCTTACTCTGTTTGCTAAGAATTTTGCTATCATCTTAAATGCGGTTTTGAAATAGAGGTCGCCATCATATAATGTTCCATCAAGGTCAAAAGCCACAGTTCTAATCACGTCTTCATCTCCTCTATCAAGTCCTTTATTTTTCTGTCAAGCTTTGGCAGGATAATGCCAGTTATTCGTCTGAAATCATTGTTGTCGAAACAGAACGGATGGCTTTTTTTATTTCCCGTAACCATTATCTTGGAATCTGATTTTGCATGTACCACTACTCTTTTTGCTACATCTGAAATCTCTACTGGTTCACCATAGTCTACCCCGAAAGTCTCGTGTTTTTTTATCTCATCTATGCGGTCCACAGCTTTAGCTATTATCATTGCGGCATCATCAACATGCATGATGTCCCATATCACCGGTGTTTCAAGATTTATTTTAATTGCTGTGTTTTTTAGTGCGTTCTCAACGAAATTGTAAATTGCACCTGATTTCCTGCCACCTCCAAACAAACCCGGGAATCTTATAGTGCACCCAGTTATGCCGTATTCGTTAGCCACATATTCAATAATGTCCTCTGCATGCTTCTTGCTTAGGCCATAAACACTCAATGGTCTGCACCTGTGATTTCTGCCTACTGGAAGCTGTTTAGGTATTCCTATGACTGCCATGCTGGATGCAAAAATTATTTTTTTAACCTTGTTGTTAATCATTGCTGCTATTATATTGGCGGTGCCCAAAACATTGGCATTCATTATATTGGAAATATTCTCCTTCTCGTTTTTCATCTCAATGTTCGCTGCAAGATGAATTACTAGCTCTATCCTATTAGTTTTGAAAAGGCCATCTACGAACTTCATATCTGTTATATCGCCCTGCACATAACTGGTGTTGTTCTGTTTGGTGGTCGGGTCCTTTGCGCAGCATACTAGTTCAAGGCCCTTTTTGGACAGGATTTCGGTTACCCTGCTTCCAAGATATCCAGTTGCTCCTGTTATGAGTATTGCCATGGATTAACCTACCAATTCGTTTTCCCCTACAAATATCTGGTCCTCATATCTGACCATTGCAAGATTATTTTTGAAACTGCCTGCTTTTCCTGTTTTGATTCCCAACCTGTCCTTTATCAGAAGGTCGATCTCATTTACGCCTGATTCTATGGTGAGCGCTACGGTTGTTGAAAATCTGGGATTTATTTCGTGCACGTATGGGACATTGTTCTTGCTGCTGATTATGAGCTGGACATTGAATGGGCCGTTTGCCTTTAATTTTTCCTGTATTTTTCTGCACAGCGCATCTCTTTGTGCATTTTTTCTCGTTATGCCTACCTTTGTTATACCTTTTTTGACTACGACCTCTTTCGGCACTACAGAAAGAACATGCCCGTTTTTCTGGACTATTACCGATATAGTGAATTCTTTGCCTTCCACGAATTCCTGAAAAATAATCCCACCATTTGTCGATGGGTTTGTTTTCATATAATTTTCGTAATCTGCAATTCCTGTAAGTTTCATGAATCCTCTACTGCCCCTGCCTGTTCTTGGTTTCACTATCCCTGGAATTTCCAGATTTTCACCGGTTTTTTCTCTAAATTCCTCAGCAGTCCATGTCTTGGGCACAGGTATGCCTGCTTGCTCCAGTTCTCTGGTCATAGCTAGTTTGTCCAATGCGGTTTTAACAAAACTTTTTTCAGGTAGCAATATCTCAATGCCGCTCCTTTGGCCATAATCAATCATGCCTAGAAGCTCCTCGTCTATCAAAGGCACGATGATCTGCACTTTCTCTTTCTTTACTATCTCATCTATTGCTATAAAATACTGCGGAGAAGTACATTGCGGTACCACATATCCTGCATCTGCCACGTACAGCCCTGCTGCATATTTGTTCATGTCAACAGCAATCGTCCTATAGCCACCCATGGCCTTAAGATTTTTGAGCATGTATATTGTTCCAGCTCCTCCAGCCCCAGTGAACAAAACCCTGATATTATCCATTTTATCCCTATTTTATCTCTCTTATAAGCTCAAATGCCTCTGCATGCTTCCGGAAGCATTGCACTCCTCTTAATTTTGCAAGTGCTTCAATCGCTTCAACAGAGCGTGAATGTGGGTATGCCCTTAACTCGCCCTTGTACTCCTTCATCGCAGCTACTTTTTTGGCTATGCTGGCGCTTATGTCTACAAAGTAAT
>CAZBWC010000127.1:0-3172 GCA_964495395.1 Microcaldota archaeon | reverse complement strand
GATTTCTGTCTTATAATAATAAACCATATAAGAAACGAAACCTACAGCCGTCTTCAGGCCCGCCTTTATATAGAACACCTGTCAGACCAACTTCCAATTGTTCGTCGCAACGAACAATGGACTATAAATCGATGCGTCGATTTATCGGTCGACAAAAAGGGCAAAAAGTAGCCTCTGCCATCAGGTCTGCTCTGGGGTTATGTCTCCTGCATCTCACTTTTTATGAAATGCACTAAAACTGCATTTCTTGCTCCTATCTCCAATCAGTTTTCTTTTTTTCCTTTCCTCATCCGGTCACCCTTTTCCTACGTAATCCATTCGTTCGTTGTTTAGCAATTACGCTGGATGTTTTAAGCCGGCTGGTTTCAAGTGCCCTAAGGTTAAAGCACATGCGTTGAAAGTCCAAAATGATATCTTTTTATATATTTTGTTATCATAATTGATAACAAAGTGAGCTAAATGGATGAAATACTGCAAGCAATAAAAAAGTCAGGGAGAGCTGCTTTCAGAACCCGGGAGTATGCTTCACTTCTGGGGAAAAAAGCATATGCCCGGCTAGTTCTTCACAGGCTTAAAAGCAGAAACGAAATACTGCCAATAAAAAACGGATGGTGGGCCTTTCCAGATGCAATGCCTGAAGCAGTGGCATCAGACATGTCAAAACCCTGCTACATCTCGTTTCATTCAGCGTTATACCTTCACGGGCTTACGACACAATCACCGAAATATATCCAGATAGCGGTATTGAGGAACGCGAAAAAATACAATATATTGGGCATTGAAGCTAAGGAATACAAGGTAAAGCAGTTCGATAGTTTTTACCTGAAGGATGGTATACTTCTTGCAACTGCTGAAAAAGCGTTTGCAGATTGCCTACTGGTTCCAAGGGCATGCCCTGATATAATATTAATTGAAGCATTGGGTAAAATAGACCTGTCTAAAGTAAGGGCAATGATGACGCTAATGGCAAAAAGACGTTTAACGAGGGTGATGAAGCATGCTAAACAGAGCCGAATTGGATAAGTATGGTCCGCCTGGATTCAATATGGGGCAAAAAGAAAAAGATTATGCCCAACACTGGGTATTATCTTACCTGTCACAGTCAGGATTCGAGGGTATATTCAAAGGCGGTACCTGCCTTCAGAAGGCATTTAACCTTCCAAGGTATTCCGAGGACCTTGATTTTACGCTAAATGATGCCAAAGAACCTGATTTAGATGCATTGGCAGCATTTCTCTCGGCAGCAGGATTTAGGGAAATCAGCTTCAAGAAAGAGGAAAATGATGTTTCAAAGTCCGTAAAAATGAGATTCCAGGGTCCTTTATACAGTGGAAAACTTATGAGTGAAGGAACAATAACCCTGGATTTTAGCAAGCGAGAAAAAACTCTGGCAGTTTCAAAGCCTGCCATGATAATTCCACCTTATCCGGACATGTTGCCATATCAAATCAAAGTCATGGATAAGGAAGAGATGACTGCGGAAAAGTTAAGGGCCATACTGACCAGAAAATCTGCAAGGGATTTGTTCGATTTGTATTTTTTATTACATCAGAAAGCAAAACTACAGCGGTATATGGTTGATAAAAAACTGGGGTATTATGGCATGCTATTGGAGAATGCTATTTTTGAAAAACGGGTGGCAGGGCTAAAAAACATTTGGAAAAAAGAAATGTCTGTACTGACGGTAAATGTTATTGACTACGAAATCGTGGCAAAGCAGGTTTTGGAGGAGGTAAAAAAGATCTGAGTTTTATCAACCTCAACAAATACCCTTATAAAAACCTCCACCCTACATCTCTTTTTATTGTTTTACTGCTTTACTAATAACGAGGTGTATAAATGGGATTCGGACAAGGCGATTTCAAGAAGCCTGATTTTACAAAAGTGAATGATTACGTTTGGGAAGTGCCACAGAGCTTCAAGCCGGGAATGCACGTTCCTGCAAGAATATACGCAAGCAAGAAAATAGTTGACCAGATGGACCTGCATGTTTACGACCAGATAACCAATGTTGCAACCTTGCCTGGAATACAGAAGTATGCCTATTGCATGCCTGACGGCCATAGCGGCTACGGTTTCCCGATTGGCGGGGTAGCTGCAATGGATGCTGAAACAGGGGTCATAAGCCCGGGCGGCATCGGATTCGACATCAACTGCGGCATGAGGCTTATAACTACAAATCTCACACTCAAGGATGTTCTGCCTCACTTAAAACCACTGGTCAACCGCTTGTTCGAGCGTGTTCCGGCAGGTGTTGGCAGCAAGGGATTCGTAAAGCTTGATGCAGCCACTTTCCGCAAAGTAGTAGAGGAAGGGGGAGAATGGTGCGTACAAAACGGCTATGGCTGGAAAGAGGATTTGGCAGTTACTGAGCTCAATGGCAGATTCGATGGCGCAGACCAGCGAAAGGTCAGCGACAAGGCAGTACAGCGGGGCAAAGAGCAGATAGGTACTCTTGGCTCAGGCAACCACTATTTGGAAATCCAGCACGTCAGGCCTGAAAATATTATTGATCCGGTGCTGGCAAAGAAATGGGGTATTTTCCCTGACCAGATTGTTATCATGTTTCACTGTGGCTCCCGCGGTTTTGGCCACCAGGTTGCTACTGATTACCTGAATACCTTTTTGGGTGTCATGGAATCCAAATACAAAATAAAAATACTTGATAGGGAGCTTGCATGTGCTCCTTTTAACTCGCCAGAAGGCCAGGATTATTTCTCTGCAATGAAATGCGGGGTAAACATGAGCTTTGCAAACAGGCAGACTATTTTGCACAGGCTGCGCGAGGTTTTCTCAGAAATATTCAAGACAGATGCTGAAAAGCTCGGCATGAGGCAGGTTTACGATGTTGCACACAACCGCGCGTCAGTTGAAGAGCACGAGGTTGATGGCCAGATGAAGAAGCTTGTTGTCCACCGAAAGGGTGCAACTGCTGCCTATGGCCCGGGAAGGCCTGAACTGTCCAACAAATACAAGGAAGACGGCCAGCCAATCATAATCGGCGGCAGCATGGAAACTGGCAGCTATCTGCTTGCAGGCACTGAAGCTGGAAAACAAACATGGTATACTACTGCGCATGGCTCAGGCAGGACAATGTCGAGGACAAAAGCAAAAAACATGTTCAGGGGCGATCAGCTGCAAAAAGACATGGAGAAGCGCGGCATTTATGTGA
>CAZBWC010000126.1:0-3224 GCA_964495395.1 Microcaldota archaeon | reverse complement strand
TGAGCATGAAAAAGAAACACATCATGGAGAATTGGTAAGTAAACTTCGGGATGTTGCTGGAGAGGCAAGGGATGTTATCAAGGGCGCAAGGACTGCATTGCAGATGCTTCAGGGAGCAAAAAAGAGAGAAAGAAGGAGTTTCAAAAATGAGCTTAGGGACATTTCAAGAACTCTCAATGATAAAAAACGGGAACTTAGCCGCATGAAAAAATCAAAAGATGCTGACCGTGCTGTTATTTCGCAATTAACAAAGGAAATTCGGCTATTGGAACAGCAACGCGGTTTTGTAGAGCAACTTAACAGACAGTTGCAGAATACATATAGGACAATGGATACGGAATTAAGGGAAATGAAAAAACTTATTGGAGCAGTGACAGGAACAGAAAAACAAGTAGGCATGCATGAAAAATCTGCAAATGAGAGAGAAAAAGCAATAGAAAAAAGATACAGCACACTTAACAAACATGCTGGAGAGCTTGAAAGAAGCTTTGAACACTTCTTCCCGGGAATATGGAGAACTATTAGATTGGCTCATTTCGGGCATGTCAATTATTTTTGAGCCGTTGAAGGGAAGATTCAGATAATCAGCAGGAGGCGCTATCCAGACCTCCTTTCCGCTTAGAGCTGATTTTGCCTTTAGGGGCAGTGGCACATGCTTTCCAAGCCACAGACCATAAACATCGATATTGCTAAGCGTTGTGCCCAGAAGGAGCTTCGTAACCTCTTCAAACGCCCTGTTTAGTTCTTGCATAGAATCAGGCATTGTTCATCAAATCCATTATCGAAAAATCAAGCTTTTTATTTGCCTTTAGCTCATCTGCAATTTCAGCAAGAAGCTTGGCTTTCAGTGAGCGATAGGAATCCTGACCGAGCTGCACGTTACCAACCATGAAACGCTTTGCCCTAAGGTTAAAGCACAGGAAATTGTCAGTACATTCATGCACATTATATGAAAAGTAACAATCAGAAGAGCTGGCACTGTAGGAGCATTCGAAACAGCGTTGCAGCAGGGTGTTATAGAAACACCGCACAATGTAAGACGATTTGCCGCTTGAAGTCGAACCAAAAGTATATTCATTATCACGCATTGTATAGGAGTATGCGACGTATTTGCTGCGGATAATCATTGATGAATTCAGAATTGCGGTGCTGTCAACTATGGAATCTGAATGGGCCACGTATTTAGAATTCCCAAGAACCTTATCGCCGCCATAAACCAGACGTTCCCTTATTGCCCCAAGAAGCGAATCAATGTCTTTGATTTCTTTTATGTTCAATGGCTGGAACACAAGTTTATCGAATTTAGCCTGTTCTTGCACATAGTCAAAGAACTTTGCCTTTTTTGAGTATTGTCTGGAGGCAGCCCATACAGGCTTTCCTGAAAAGCAGGATTTCACTGTCTGGCCTATTGCTGCGCCCTGAAGATAGTGTTCAAATTCCTTAAGCTCTCCAATGCCCTGCCCGAATAGGATTTTTGTAGTGTCAATCCAGGCTTTGTTTAGGCGAGGGTATACTTCAGAATCCATAATTAGGATAATAGGTGTAGCAATATATAGCACTAATGCCGCTCTGGAGCGGTTTGACCATCAGAGGAGTTTTACAATGCCATTATTCGCGTCAACTTCGATAATATCACCGTCTTTGAGGATTTTAGTTGCAACGTTCGTTGCCAGAATGCAGGGTATCCCCATTTCACGTGAGACGATTGCGGCATGGCTGGTGATTCCGCCTTCATCAGTTACAATTGCAACTGCTTTTTTCACAGCGACCATCATCTCGGGCCGTGTCATCCTCGCAACAAGCACCTCTCCCTTTTGCATCTTACCCAAATCATGGATGGTGCGGATTATGCGGACAGGGCCTTTAGCGTAACCGCGTGATGCACAAGTACCTTTGAATTCGCTGACTTTGACGTGGGGTTTGAACAGCGCATCGTAGGCCTCTGCAACAGAATCGCCTTCAAAAACCTCATAAGAATCAGGAGTATTTACAGTCAGACAATTTGAATAGCGTTCAGAAAGCCGTGCAAGATCATATTTTTTATGAAGCAGCAATGCCTCAATCTCAGGATGAACAGATTGCCGCAGCTGCTGCTCGCTGATCCCGGTACGCTTGGAAAACTCCTCCAGGAATTTCTGCAAATAGTGGCAGGACATAAGAACGTATTTCTTGCGCTCATCCTGCATGAAAGTGAAGCACTCGGCGATTTTGATCAGGTTGATAAGGTCTTCGGGAAGTTTAAGCTGGCTTACCAAAGCCTGCTTGCTTCTCCTGTTACCAGGCACTATAGCCTCAACCTTTTTTATCTCGGTTTCTGGATCAAGTCCTGCAGCCAGCTCGTGGGCAATCTTGCTTGCAAAATAAGCAGAATCAAGGACTTTCATATGCGCATAATTATTCTCTATCCAGAAATATTTTTTTGAATGTTCTTCAAGCTGCGTACCGAGTGCATCAAGTATTTGCTCCCTTGTCTTGAGTGCCTTCTGTCTTGCTGCCTTTGCAAGATAAAACAGCTCACGCTTCTCAGCACTTATGAACGATTCGTTGACAGGGGCAAACAAAGCTACGTAGTATTCCTGAAACTTGTCTGCAGGCAAATGCCTTTCGAACAGACCAGGTATGAAATTATGTGCATCCATTGAAAATGAATCCTGAACTCCGAGCGCAAGAGAGTATTCTGTTAGATAAGCATCGTAGAATTTCGAGTATAACGCAAATAATTCAGCGTCTGATAATTTTGACAATGCAGTTTTATGAACTTCCAAAATAACTTTGTCAAACGCCCTTACCATGGCTAACCAGCGCTCCTGAAACTCCCGCAGATAAGAGCGGTCGGCATTTACCTTTTGTATGAAAGACGTCCTAAGCCGCACCATGCTCTCATGGGAGTAATAAAATCTGGCAAGATCATTGGAAAAAAAGTTAAGGACTATAGAGTGTGCCTCACCATAGGTTTGCTTCATCTGGCGAGTAATGCAATCCATGTAAACATAGCTGAAAAATGGAGTGCCAGCCAAGCCTTTCTCAACCCATTGGTGCTGGGAAAGGCCGTATTTCGATATTATAGTGCTGCCGTCCATGCTGTTAGTTAACGTGAGCCCGATTTTTTAAATATAAACTATGCCTGCGTTGCCCGTTGTAAAATTCGCACTTCGCCTTTCGCAGCATCCACCTCAACCATATCGCCATCGCAGAGAACTTCTGTAGCAAATTTGGTAGCAATA
>CAZBWC010000125.1:0-3271 GCA_964495395.1 Microcaldota archaeon | reverse complement strand
TATTCCACTTTGATATTTGGAAAACACGTAAATAAAAACCGCAGTTTACTACAGTATTATCAGAAGGTTATCGGTGGCGCAATTGCCCATAATCACGATGCCAAGCTTGATTTCAGTGTCATGCTTGCAGACATGTACGGATTCAATGGCAGGAGCTTCTGGACGGAATTGGCTACCGATAATTCATGGAAGCTCTCTGTTGAGCAAATGGTTGCGTTGGCGCTGGAAGCAGGCTTTCTGAATATAAGCATTGAGATGATGGGACCAAGTAAGCAGACAATGGGGAATGCAGGTATTTGTGTGCTTGAACTATTCTGAGGTATCTGCATCAGGTAGGGCCAATGGAAAATCAGGCTGTCCGCTAATCTGGGGCGGGACAAAAAACTTCAGATTGGCCAGCACAGTACGATAGGTTAAGCGCCGCAAAGCATTCCCCCTGTGCTGGGAAACCCTCGATACTGCCTTGCCTATAACATCTGCTACTTGCCGATAGGTATGTGGTTCAAATCCATTAAAACCGAATAAGCGGTGGACTACCTCAAGCCTTACTGGTGCCAATGCACCATCGCCCATAGCAGCTTCAAGTGTTTTCAGCAGATGCCAATAAAGGAAAAGCACGGGCAACTCGCCATCTGCCTTTAGCGCAGCTAGCTCTTTAGCGATATCAATGCGCTTTCCGCCACTGCCATATGCGTTATTGAAGAGTGTGCCGAGCATTTTCTCCATTCCGGACATTAGAGTGTTGATATTTTCGTTATCAGGGTAACCTACAGGCCTGAGAGCACCCGCAATTTGCGTTCTTAATCTGGCACCATCAGGCATCTGTTCAAGCGTCCGCTCCAAATCCCGTGCAACATTAAGTCTATGATAGATATGCATCGAATCAAGGCGTATGCCCACCAATACCGGAAACCTGGCCTTGAGCCATCTTAGATGCGTTTCAGGAGGCAGAGGTGCAGGCAATCTGGATTGCGATTTGCCAAGCGTCTGTGGCCCGCTTTTTGCAGAAGGCATAGCCAGCAGCTTAAATCTTAAAACCATTATATTTTATAGGCTAACACATGTTTAAAAAATGTTGCAGGTGTAAATTTTTTGCAGCATTCAGGTCAAATGCCTGAGGGATGAAGAGAGATGATATTAAGAACTATGAGAAACGCGCGCACTGCCAAAATGGAACCTATGGACAGAATGGCAGAGCAAGCGGTTTCAGATACTGCCAATAGAACTTTAGTGGTGCAGATGAGAGAAGGTGCAGAAATAGGGGTGCACAGCCTCGCAGCAGTGGCAAAATACGCAACCTTGCCTAAAGACAGGATAATGGCAGTTAACCTCATAGCAGCCCATGCTAACAGGCAAGAAGCCAGAGCAGCATTGCAGGATATCGTAGATACCTCGCCACGTGATGATTCAGGCTATTTGGCTCAAATCAGGCTTCAGCGCCCCCAGCATGCCGAAAGCCTGCAAATGTGCTAAAAAGTGGTAAAAAGCATAGGTTTATATAGTTAAAATGTGGAATAAATACATGACATTTAGAAGCCGCTTTGCCCAAGGTGCATCTCATGTGACCCATGGCGCATCTGCAATTGGTACCACAGTGCGCACCAGATGGAACGCCTTTAAAGACGGAATAGAGGAGCGCCGACTGGAAAAAGCAGTGTTGAACGGAGCTACAGAAGAGACAAGGCTCGGAGCGTTTGAAAGATTAAACCAATCAGGGGTCATAGCAGAATCGGAACAGACACGAAACAGAATTGTGATGCACTCCAAAGATGATAAGATTGTCGGCTGGATACTAAGGAGCGTTGATGATGCAGAAACAATAGATATAATACTTCATAGAAACAGCGCAATCGGAAGAGAAACATTAGAGGCTATGGATGAGAAGGCTCAGAGAATTAACACAGATGAAATGCATGCGCTTAGGGATTTTGCAGTAAGGCAAATAGTTTCCACGAGTACTTCTGTAAAGGCGGTTGAAGCAGCGCTGGCCAGACTGGATGTCGGGTCAGAGGAAGATGCAGTATTCGTTATTCGAAGAGCCATACGTATGGATGGAGAACATATTACTGTTGCAAGAATAATGATCAACTGGATACAGGATACTAGATTTGATGTTCATGATGCAAATGCCAACGTAGCTATACACGCGCGAGACGCCAAAGTGGCATCTTATGCACTTGATATGCTCATAGTGGAGGGACAAAACCACGAGTATGCCAGAGTCGCGATTGAGCGAACGTATGAAGACTCAGTAATAGACAGTGCGATATCCAGGATAACTGATGAGGCACTTCTTAATAGAATAGCTGAAGAGGCACAAACCCCAAGGGCAAGAATGCTGGCAGCAAGAAAACTTGGAGGCGACGCCCAGGAAGAAGCTGATGCAGAGCCTGTTTCAGAGCCAGATGCAGGATATGATCAAGGGGTGGAACCTGAACCAGAGCGTTATGAAGAAACAGAAGTAGTACGAACACGCAAACCAAAACACGAGGAACCTGCAAACAGGCAGTTTGAGGCAGCGTTGGAAAGGTTAATTCAAAGCATGAGACAAAATAAGAAAACACGTGGCTATCTTGAGAGAGCAATTGGTACAGTTGCTGGCGATGATTACGCGCTCGTGTATCTTGCAGAGAACACCGAATTTACAGGTATGGCACTTGAAATATTAGGTAAAAGAGTTGATGCCATTGACAATGAGCGTGCGTTAGAATTGCTTGCAGGAACCCACCCCAATATAGAAGTAAGGGAAAAGGCGCGCGCAAGACTTGCGTATATAAGAGGCGAAGATTTGGATAGGTGTGAAGAGGAAGAACCGCCGTATTATTCTCTTGAACCAGGAGACCCGCGCGGTTGTGTCAGAAATCGCACATCTGCAGACGAGGATGAATTTGGCCCAATTGGGGCTATGGAAGATGAGGTAGACCATGAGCTTGCAGAGCGTACAACTGAAGAGCTTATAGCAACAGCAAGAACAGGAGATGCAAATGGAGACGCAGCATATGTTGAGATAAAAAGAAGGGCGATAATGCAGCAGGATAAACAGGCGCTGATACATGTTGCATGCTATGATAAAAAGGCCGCAGTGCGCAACATGGCACTTGGCGGGCTGAACGGAGATGTAAAAGCAATGAGAGAGGTGGAGAGAAACACTCCTCACGGCGACACAAAAGGAATGGCAAAAAGAATGCTTGGCATGCGAAGAGACGTCTGGCATTTCGGAAGTGCCAAAGCAGCGCGTGGCCTTGTTTTCAGCTCTAGGCCTAACAACCCG
>CAZBWC010000124.1:0-3303 GCA_964495395.1 Microcaldota archaeon | reverse complement strand
ATCAGACTAATGTTTAAATAGCTTACCCAGCTTCAGACTTTTATTATGATTTCTATTGGGTTCAGAGGTATGGCTAGTAAGGTGCACGGATATGCCAGCACAGCCAGAAAAAAGGAAATGTATGAGGGCAGAATCCAGATAGAAGAAGGCAGCATAAGGATAGAAAAAAAGCCAGGTGAGGAATGCACTGGGAGTTTAAGGTGTGGGTTCAGGCCATCGAGGCTTTATTATTACAACAAGCCTCAGCACAGGGCTGATGCTGAAGCAAAAATGACGGGCAAAAGAAACTGGTATTCATTAAACCCGATACGCTCTACGAATGGGCTGCCTGAACCGTTGCAAACAAGCATTGCAAGCAGTTCAACAGATGGCAGTTCATCAGCAACTACTCAAACCAGCACAGTGACAATTGATATGGCACCTGTTTCTAACCATACCGCCTATCCGAATTACATATTAACTTCTTCAGTTTCTACAACGCAACTGCCAGTATCAGGCACAACAAGCCAGACAATAGATGCACCTGCAGCTTATGCCGCTAGCAGCAGTTCTGTGATTCCCGCATCAGCAAAAGCAACAGCTAAGCAACATATGCATGGAGCACAGATTCACGATTCAGAAAAAACAGGAACATGCCATTCAGGAAACCCAAGAACAGGTAATCAGAGTAGGGTAGGAGCAGATGCAAGAGAACATATGCATCCCGTAAGCCCTGTAAATATAAGAATTGCTGCCAAAGTGGCTCTGGTTGAACAAATCAGCCCAGGCAGGCACCTGTCAGGCAGTTCATCACTGGCCCAGGGCATAGCATCCGCAAACATCAGGCATGCACTAAGCACTTCGAATAACATGCACAAGGATAGCTGTGAATCGCAACATTCAGGGAATCACACAAACCCGAACCATGAAAAACCAGGCCTACTGGCCCATCTGGATTGCGGCAGAGTTGATGAATGGTTTGCATACCACATGCTAGGCCAGAGGCACGAAGATGATGGGGATTACCAACACGACCACGGACTTTATCATGAACAGGTTCGCTCGCACCACGCTCACCTTCAGGGATTGCATCATGATTTTGCATCATGGTGGGCCGAATGGCATGGCCACACTGCAGAAACTGCAGGCAGAGAAGAAGAACAGATACAGGAGTCTGCACGAATGCAAGAAGAAAGAGTCGATGGAGTCGACCATGAAGCCCATAGTTGGATAGGCAGCCTTGGAGTGCACGTAGCGGAGAACTTCTGGGCATGGGGCGTTGAGCACATAGAAGTTGCAGGAGAGCAATCTGAATCCAGTGCAACTGAATTAACGCATGTTCTGCATGCAGAGCATTTCCATGGGACTACAACCGCAGCACACGAAACTGATTTGGAAGCAGCTGAAATCGAAGGCCAAGATTGCAATGGATGGAAACACGGCTTTAATACGCAGGCACATGGTTGGTGGATGTACATGTTACACATGGCAGAAACCCACGCTGCACAGGAACTTCAAGACATCTTGAATCCAAATGGAAGAAGTGCCTGGGCAAATATGGAGTTGGGAGTACATGCTTATTCGCTTGAGCGCTTTGAACTGCCAAAGGCAGTTGTCATACACGAATTGCCCCCGTACAAATAGCCGCTGACGTGGGTTTTTATTATATAGCTGCAAAAGTCACGTATGCCTAATTATTATCTGGACATTGAAACAACCGGCCTTGCTCCCCAGAAAGACAAGATAATCACTATCCAGTATATGGAAGTGCACAGGAATACTGCTGAAGCAATAGGACCGTTGAAAATACTCAAGGAATGGGAAAGTTCTGAAAGGGATATACTTCAGAAGTTCCTGAGAGACTCGAGGATAACTGATCCGTACCCGTTCAGTTTTGTCCCATTAGGCTATAACCTAGGTTTTGAGCATAATTTCCTAAGAGAAAGATGTGCTACCTACGGGTTGCCTGCTGTTGATATACTGAATAACCCGTTTATTGACCTGAGGGCATGCGGAATCATAATGAACAAGGGCGAATTCAAAGGCTCCGGACTGGACCACATAACAGGAAAGCCGCATGATGGCAGTGCCATCCCTGGCTGGTATCAGAACAAAGAATACGGCAGGATAGTAGATTATGTCGAAACAGAAGCCAGGGAATTCATAAAATTCGCTGTCTGGCTGTATAGGGAGCTGCCGCCCTGCCTTGCGAAGTTCAAGGAAACGCTATGAAAACATGGATGCATAACGACTGACACGAATAGACAGGAATACCCGAACATTTATATATCTGTTGTTTGCTAATAGATAAGTTTCACGTAGTTTCTCACAGTTTCATGCTTTTTTTAAAGTGCATGGGAGGATAACTGGTCGCCTTGCCAGCGCGTTTTAATCGCGCTGGCCTAATTTTTACTGCCGTTTAGCTTAAGCCTTAGAGCCTGTGTTAATGATATAAAGCATTCTCAATAAAATGCAATAATGAACTCTTATGAGCAGAAGCTAAATGAATTCATAAAGAAAAACAACATCCAAGCAGAACAGCTGATATTCAAAACATCCTGCCACAGTGTGGAAGAAGCTGCAGCATCAGCAAATGCAAGTGCTGAAGAGTTCGTGAAAAATGTTTGCATAATAAATGAGCTCAATAACGAGCTTATTGTCTGCATCGTACCAGGAAACAAAAGATTGGACATGAAAAAGCTGGCTGAACTGATCGGAACAAAAAAACTCAGGTTTGCAACGCCAGAGGAAATACTCGAAAAAACAGGCTACCCGATGGGCGGGACGCCTTCTTTAGGTTATCTGGCAAGGTTTTTCATAGACAATGCAGTTTTAGCCAAAGGTACTGTGTATAGCGGAGGCGGGTCTCAAAATGCATTAACCAGAATCTCGCCCTTGGAAATACTGCGCATTAATAACGCTGCCAAGGCAGACTTAACTAAGTGATTGTTATGATTGAGATAGACGGCTCAGAAGGTGAAGGGGGTGGCCAGATTATTCGCACATCGCTTACACTTTCAGCAATAACCCGAAAACCTGTTCGCATAACTAAGATACGTGCCAACAGGCCGAACCCTGGCCTTCAGGCCCAGCACCTCACAGCAGCAAAGGCAGTGCGCAATGTCTGCAGGGGCAGGCTCGAGCATGCAGAACTGCAAAGCAGCGAACTAGAATTTTATCCTGGTGACATTATAGGTGGAAAATACGAGTTCAACATAGGAACCGCAGGCAGCTGCACTCTGGTGGCACAAACCCTGTTGCCAATACTGCTTTTTGCAAGCAAGCCCAGCAGCCTGAAAATAATAGGCGGAACGCACGTGATGA
>CAZBWC010000123.1:0-3462 GCA_964495395.1 Microcaldota archaeon | reverse complement strand
CTGAGTAATGGTATTATTGTCTGAACTAGAGGCTATATCAAAACAATTGCTGGTTGGTGAATTGTATACCGTATTATTGGTCAAGTTGTTATTCGATGATTGATACACTCTCAAACCCAGGCTGTTGTATTCAATATTTCCGGATAGCGAGTTGTTAGTTGCTGCGCTTGAGTATAAATAAAATCCATAGCCGGAAGTGGATAAGTTATATGCTGTGTTGCTGGTGAGGCTATTGTTGGCGCCATATACATAAAATCCAGATGTCGTACCGTTAGCTGCTATATTGCTTGTGAGTATCGCATTGGAGTTTATTGAAAACCCGCTGCCTGCACCTGAGAAATTATATACTCTGTTTCCTGTTAAGTTGACCCAGCTGCCTGCTGGTGCACTTATTGAAAATCCTGCTCCTGATGGATCAAAATTATAGGCGGTATTGTTGATAAAGCTGTTGCTGAAGAGGCAGGTGTTGAATTATACGCGGTATTATTGAGTATTATGTTTGATGCGCTTGAGAAAATGAGGAACGCAGTGGTCGTGTTATATCCTATTATGTTTCTTATTGTACTGTTTTCAACCCTGTTAAAGTAAACCCCATAATTCGATGCATTGACAGTGCCATTTGCAACTGTTACATTAGTCAGATATGAAAAATTATATACGTATATTGCAGCCTCCGAGCTCCCTCCAGATGCCCTGTCCACGCGCGTTCCATTCAAATTAAGTACAACGTTGCTGACAGTGATATTGATACAGCTTGATCCAGAGGACGTTATATTAGTGAGCGAGCCGTTAACTTCGTACACATCAGGTGTTTCTATGCTTGTGCAGTTGTTTACTACAGTAAGTGCATTCACAAATCCGCTCAGAAAAATCAAACCTGTCAGAACTAAAAATATCTTGAGATTAACCATGTCTAAGATTTGAATTATGGATTTAAAAAGTTTGATGCTTCTCAATGGCGGGTTTCTATACGGCCAAAGAACGAAATTCTAGTGCCTGAAATGCCTGGTTCCGGTAAATACCATGGCCATTCCGTGCTTGTCTGCGGCATCTATGACGTCCTTGTCCTTTATGCTTCCGCCTGGTTGTATGACTGCGGTAACACCCAATGTTGCTGCATATTCAATGCCGTCAGCAAACGGGAAAAACGCATCACTTGCCATGGCACATCCGCGCAGGCTTTCTTCTCCGGAATAGTCCTTTGCAATCATCGCTGCCAGCTTTTCAGCATCTATCCTCTTCATCTGGCCTGCCCCAATGCCTATTACCCTGTTGTCCTTGGCATAAACTATCGCATTCGACTTTACGTATTTGCACACCTTCCAAGCATACATTAGCGCTCTCATCTCGCTGTCAGTGGGCTTTCTCTTGCTCACTACCTCTGTTTTGTCAAGAAGCTTGGCATCTGTTTCCTGTATCAGAAGTCCGTTCCACACCGACCTGTACTCGACCCCACTCATCTTCCTGTTTCCTGTGTCTGTTTTTATTACCCTGATATTCTTTTTTGTTTCAAATGCTTTTATGGCATCATCGTCATATCCTGGAGCTATCACGATTTCGACAAACCTGCTTGTTATCTCCCTTGCCAATCCGGAGTCGACCTTTCTGTTAAGGCCCACTATGCCTCCAAATGCAGCTTCAGGATCAACCGCCCTCGCAAGCTTATAGGCTTCCAGAATGCTCTCATGCGATGCCACCCCGCTCGGATTGTTATGCTTGACTATGACTGCTGTGGGTTCGTCAAATTCGCTCACGACGCTAAGCGCGGCATTGAAATCGAGTATATTGTTATAAGAAAGCTGCTTGCCTTGCAATTGCGCGAACCTGTTCACATCAGGCACGTCGCTATAAAATGCGGCCTTCTGGTGCGGGTTTTCACCATACCTCAGGTCCTGAGTTTTCCTGAATCCCATTGTGAGCGTGTTCGGGAATTCTTCTGCACCGAATCGCATTCTGAAATAACCTGATATTACTGAATCATAATATGCTATATGGTCCCAGACCTTAACTGCCAGCTTAATTTTCGTAACTTCGCTTAACTGGCCTTTTGCCAGCTCTGCCGCAACGGTTTCGTAATCCGAAGGGTCGGTTACTGCTACTACCCCTGCATAGTTCTTTGCTGCAGCCCTCAGCAGTGTGGGTCCGCCTATATCTATTTCCTCAATCGCCTCTTCGAGCTTATGCTTGCCTGATACGGTTTTTTCAAAAGGATAAAGATTTACGCATACGAGGTCTATGGGTTCTATGCCCTGTCGTTTAAGCTCTGCCATGTGCTTGGGGTTTTTTCTGTCTGCCAGTATGGCTGCATGGACTTTAGGGTGCAGTGTTTTAACCCGGCCATCCATAAGTTCGGGAAAACCGGTAAGCTCTGACACTTCAGTTATTTTTATGCCTGCGGTCTTGAGCTTTTTTGCAGTGCCCCCCGTCGAGATTATCCTAAAACCGAGTTTGGAAAGCACTCCGGCAAATTTCTCTATGCCTGTTTTGTCATGCACACTTACAAGTGCCAGTCTTGTTGCTGCCATGTTTAGAACCAGTTACTCATTATTAAGCGAAAGTTCTTATAAACCTGCTTTTAAGCTCTGCTTCTTATCGCTTTACTTCAGCTTAATCATCATCTGCAGGCATGTACTCTTTCGTCGCAGACTTCGCCAGAAGGGCAATCCGAATCAGTTGAGCATGAGCCTATCTTTGCAACACAGCTGTGTTGGCTGTTGCACAGTTCCCATGCCTCGCAGTCAGAATCGCTGGAGCACATGCCTCTTCGTGGGTAGCAAACATTGCCTTTATCCTTATTACAGTATTCCCAGCTTGCACATTCGTTGTCAGTTGAGCAGTAACCTTGCCTTGAGACGCATTTTTTAAGCTCCAGGTTGCAGGTTTCGTATTCCTTGCAGTCGAGCTCATTATCACAGAATCCTTCTGCGGCTACGCACCTGTGTGTTGCTGTTGTCCCTTTCTGGCTGGTTTTGCTGGTTTTTTTCTGTTCTTCTAAATAGCATATCTGGTATGCCTGGCAGTCGGTATCTGCATTGCACCTGTCCTCAAGCAGCACGCAGCGCTTTCTGGAAACCTCACACCTCTCCCATCCCTGACAGTCGAAATTGCTTTCGCAGTACGTTTCCTTAGAAGTACATTTATGTGTATTTGCATCGCACTGTTCCAGCCTGCTGTCGCATTGTTTGTCGTCTTCGCAGAATCCTGAGGCCGGCTTGCATGAGTTATCAGAGCAAACCTGCCACAAATCACAGTCGAGGTCGTCTATGCACATGCCCTCTTTCACAACACAAGTATTTATCGTTGCATCGCACATGTAAAGGGTTGAATTGCAATTCTCATCAGTAAAGCAGTATCCTTCAAGCGGCTGGCATAGTTTCTGTTCAACGTTGCAGCTCTGCCATGACTTGCATTGCTGGTCGTTCTCGCAGCTGCTCGGTCCGTTGAGTGAGACGCAGCCAAAAG
>CAZBWC010000122.1:0-3477 GCA_964495395.1 Microcaldota archaeon | reverse complement strand
AGCTCGGTATTGATAAAGCTCGCAGAAAAACGTATCCTTTCATAGATAACGAAATTTGTGGTAAATTGGAGCGAATGTACCCTAAACTCAGTGGAAAGAGCTTATGCATTGCGGCTACCAATGATGTGCATTACAAGGGCTTGGACATACTTATAGAGGCCGTTGCAACAGCGCAACAACACGACGCAGAAATAAAATTGAACATTGCAGGCAGCATCAAACCGGAAAAAATAATGGAATTGGTATCCAGGTACAAGACAAAGGGTGTTGCAAATTTAGGTTTTGTAACAGATATATCCCAACTGCTTTCTAGAACTTCTCTGTATGCCCATCCAGCAAGGGGCGAAACTTTCGGCGTGGCCGTGCTTGAGGCAATGCTCGCCGGAGTTCCAGCAATTGTTTCAACAGATACAGGTGCAAAAGAGGTAGTGAAAAGGATGGATAGAGAATTTGTTGTGCCTCTCGATGCAAATATGCTGGCTGAAAAAATACTCAAATATTTTGAACTTTCCGACAGCAAGAAGCAAGCATTATCCAAAAAAGCCAAAAAAGCCGCGGCACCATTCAAACAAGATGCTATGGTTAGGCATTTCAAGAAACAGTTTTACGAGCTACTAGAAGAGCTATGATAATTTAGCAACCTGCCTTATTGCCTTATCAAATTTTTCAAAAAATCTTTTCTTGGAAAAATAAGCGCTTATGTGCTTATAGGCTCGTTTTCCCATTTCCTCGGCCAGTTCTGGTTTTTCAGCCAGTACGAAAAATTTATCTGCAAAGCTCTGGGCATCAGCAGTTATCAGGAAACCTGTTTTGCCATCAAGTATAGTCTCCTTTGGACCACCCTCATTAACTGCAATGCAGGGTTTTTTGGATGCCCCGGCTTCCAATGGCACCAAACCAAAGTCCTCATTCACTGCAGCAAAGAGAACTGCACGACAACCTGCATAAAGTTGCTTCATTTCTGCTTCAGATGGATTAGTACGAAATTCGATATCAAAGCCTGACGCAGCCAATTTTAGCCCTTCAAAATATGAAGAATCTTTTTCATCAAGATAACCTGCAAGCACAAGCTTGAAGCCTTTTTGCCTCTTACTAAACAATTTGAAGGCGTTTATCACAATATCGAATCGCTTAACTGGAGTGAATCTGGATGGATAAAAAAAATATTTGCCATAATTACCTTCTGAATAGTTTGACGTTTCAACAAAAGGACTAATAACCTCAGCATCATTGCGGCCCAGGTATGTATTTATGCGCTCTCGGACATTTTCGGAATTTGCAACTATTTTTTCTATTTTCGGCACAACCGACAGCTCCATACCCTTGAAAGCATGGACAGCACCCCACATCATTGCACGGCTTAGTGGATTGCGCCGCTTTTGGCGATATTGGTAAAGATCGAATGCTTCTCTGTTAGGAGAATGGCAATACCATAAAACACGAGGATTGAGATTTCGGATAAACTCAGATGGAGTGCCGTGGGCATTTAGAACATCATAATCTTCTTTTACTATGTGATTCCAGTATGCATTCGAATAATCATAACCATCGCGTATGCGTTTATCCACTGCCCCAAACAAACCGGATAACCCAGACCTAGGAAGAACCGTAATATCCATATCCACAAATTCTGGAAATGTTTTTTCTTTGTCAAAATCCACAGTGAAAATCTTTGCACCGTAATGTTTTGCGATCTCCAGAACAACGCGCTCTGCGCCGCCTTTCATGTTGAGCCATGGGTGAAAGATCAGTAATTTCATACTTTGAACCCACCTAACCATGAAACATAGGCCTTTATGCCAGATTGCAGCTTCGTGCTCTCGCCCCATCCCAATGCCTGCAACTTTTTCACGTCAAGCAACATAAGAGGCACATCTCCAACCCAGCCGCGGTCACCACCAGCATAAGTCAGCTTAGGTGAAAGCTTCAGGCTAGTAGCCATTTGCTCTGCGATTGCAGTAACAGTGGTTTTAGCAGTGCTGCCAACATTGAAAATCTCATAAACTGTTTTTTGCTTTTCAAATGCCAGGATAGTTGCAGCAACAGCATCTGAAACGTGCAGATAAGACTTCTCCTGCTTGCCGTTTCCGAGTATTTCAAGCTGTTTCGGGTTTTCGTTGAGCTTGTGGAAAAAATCGTGCATAACACCATGCGTTGAATGCGCACCATAAATGTTGGCAAAGCGAAGCACCGTAATCTGGATGCCGTAGCTGTTTGCATAGCTGCTGCAATATGCTTCGCAGGCCAGCTTGCTTGCACCGTAATTGCTTATGGGCAAAGGCAGATAGCTTTCAGGGGTTGGAATTGCTTTTGCCTCGCCGTATACCGCAGAGGTTGAGGCAAATATAAGGCGTGCAATGTCATTTTTCCTGCAAGCTTCAAGCACATTGTATGTTGCAACCACATTGTTTTCAAAGGTAGATTTGGGATTACCCACGCTGGTGCGCACATCAGGGTCTGCGGCAAAGTGAAAAACAGCCTCAATGCCTCTGAAATGCTTTGTCACATCATCAGAAACAAGGTCTTTTTTTATGAATTCGGCCTTTTCCGGAATCAGCTCCTCATTGCCATTGCTAAGGTTATCCAGAACGACCACTAAGTGACGTTCTGAAAGAAGCCTTGCAGAAAGATGTGAACCAATAAAACCAGCTCCGCCAGTTACAAGTGTCTGCATGATGCAGTATGGTATTAATTAGATTTTAAATCTAGCGAATTCCAACATAACGGTTTTATTTCTTCTGATAGCAATAAGTGCGGAGGAAATGCTAGGTTGGAGAATTCTGAAGAATGGCGAATACAAGTTGGCTTTGCCACAGCTTAGCGAACAGGAAGAGCAGCTGATTTCTGAAATAGAGCATTCTTTCAAGGAACGTGCCAGAAGTGAAGAGGTAGGCTCAAAGGCCAAAAGCGAGGACGTTGCAAAACAGCTCCTCTCTGATTATGCGGGAAAAAACTCAATTTACATTAGCAGCAAGCAGTCTGAATATCTTGCAAAGGTCGTTGCATCGCACATTTATGGATACGGATTTCTTGACGAGCTATTGCAGGATGATGAGATAGAGGAAATAAGTGTGATAGGCACTGGCAAATCTGCATATGTTTACAGGCGCAAAAAAGGCTGGGAAAGCGTGAACGCCTGCTTTGATGATGAAAAGGCCATAATGGACATAGTAAATAAGATGGCTCATGGTGTAGGCAGGCGGATAACACTTCAGCAACCCAGGCTCGATGCAATGCTCGAAGACGGCTCGCGTTTGCACGCTTCATTGCCGCCAATATCAAAGGGCGAGATAACCATAAGGAAATTCAGGGCGCGGCCGTTTTCGCCTGTCGAGCTTTCTCAGTCAGGAAGCATGAATATGCGGATAGTGGCAGTGCTATCATACATAATGCAAAGCGACCAGTCATTGCTCGTTGCAGGCAATACCGCAAGCGGAAAAACAACTTTGCTTAATGCCCTTTTCAGCTTCGTACTCT
>CAZBWC010000121.1:798-3484 GCA_964495395.1 Microcaldota archaeon | reverse complement strand
ACTATATAGAAAACTGCACTCATTGCGATGCTCAGGCTGATGAGATAGACAAAATAATGCTTGAGAGTATATGTGAATCGGCTGAGGGCATATTTGCAACCAACGACATCATAAATGAAAATGGTTTTACCGGCTTCCCAATAACAATCGTAACAAATCAACAAGGTTGTGTAAAGGAGGCACTAGGATACCAGTCTTCTGAATCCTTGAAGGAATGGATTGCAGATGAGGAATGGGATTGCAGTAGCACAGATACAGCGAGTGAAGAATACACTTATGATACAGCCCCGTTGGTCTCAACAACAGTAAGCTACAGCAATCCGCCTTATGTTGGAGATGCCATTACAATAACAATAACTTTGGATGATGAAAACGGGATTGATCATATAAGATGGGAATCTGATAAGGCATTTGAGAGCGGGGCAAATAGCGTATATGGTTGCAATAAGGAGCTAACGTGCACATATACGTGGGAATTAGTCCCAGTTGAGAAAGGAGATTATAAAATTACCATGTATGGAGTAGATACAGCAGGTCAAGAATCAACAAAAAACAGCATTGATGTAGAAGTCATTTCATCATTGACTGGAGGAACAGGCAGTACAAGTGGAAGTGACGCAGTGCCATCAGTCTCAGCAGACGCAAGACCCACTAGCCTGCTTATAAGCGATAAGTTCACAGTGACGATCACTGCAACAGATGATAAAGGGCTTAATTACCTAAAATGGCAGTCTGACAAAGAATTTGAGGTTGGAACAAGCGGAACGCATACATGCAATAATGCATTAACTTGTACAAAAACCTGGGAAATAAGCCCAGTCCAGGAGGGCGTACATAAGCTTACATTGTATGCAGTGGACAGCGCAGGACAGCAATCAAGCAAAATATACAAAGACATAACTGTTCATGCGAGTGAAGAATCTACGGATAGCTGTACTGATACGGATGGCGGGTTAAACTACAATACACAGGGAACTATAACCGACATTAGCGGATCCTCAACAGACTGGTGCACTAGTAGCGGAACATATTTGTTTGAATATTATTGCAATGAGTCAGGCAATAAAGATTCCGAGTTTAGTGCATGTAGAAATGGCTGCACTGGCGGGGCATGTAATGCCGACAGCGGAGGCTCTGGAGCTGAGGATGAAGACGAATGTAGCTCTGATTGGGATTGTGAATACAAGCAGATATGCAAACTAACAGGAGGCAGCGGTAAAGAATGCGTATCGGTTCAATGCACCAACGATGGCCAATGTGAAATCTATCCAAATAGGAGATGCGGAGATGACAACCGTTGTTATTAAGTAGCAGGTTCTACCTCAATGCAGCCGACGTAGAAGAGGTTCTGAATATAGGTACAGGTTATGTGTGAACGACTGTCGCAACGAAATAATTTGACATTGACATCTGCCTATAGGTAGCTCTGTATAGAAACGTATAAATATGCAAAAGATGAGGACAAACCATGCAGATGAATAGCTTGTTGTGGGCAGGTATTGCGCTTTTCGCATTATCAGGATGCTGCAATCTGATTACAAATAATTTGCAGGATACAGATGCAACAGGCCCAGCGTATAATTCATCCGGACAAGATAGTCAGGACACTAACGGCTATGGAACAGATGGGCAAGACGACGATACAATAATTGATGAATCATGCAGCTCAGATTCAGACTGCGGCTATAAGCAGATATGCAGGGGCGGAAGCTGTGAAAGCGTTGAATGCACTACGGACAGCCAGTGCAGCGGTTGCAGAAGATGCTCAGGCTACAGTTGCGTATCCTGTGGCAGCGGGCCATATGGATGCTATTGCTAGCAGTTAAAACACGTTATTAGTAACCGTATTCCTCACAAAGTTCAATATCTGAGTCAACTCCAGGATAGTATAGGCAATCCTTTAGATGGCAATAGGGAAGCATTCTCTCGCCCCAAATCTGAGGTGCGATTGTTACGGAACCATCCAAAGCTAATGATTTTAATGTGGAACAAACATCAGCTGTTGCCTCTAGCTCATTAAATGCCATAGAATCCATTTCTATCAGCACTTCGCCCTCCCTGGAATTATCGTAAACATTAAACTGCCCGCTTTCTTTCTTTGCAAAAAACTGGTAGGTATCAGGATAATCCGATATTACAAAAGCAAGCGATTTGCCATTAGGTAAAAGAGACAACTCTTGGAAATTAGCCAGTATGTTTGAAAGTCTTTCGGCGGATATAGGCTGAATGCAATCTAAAGCGCAAGTTGACGCATCTTCACCAGCATCACAAGCCAGGTTCCCACAACAAATAGCTTGTTCTTCAGCTATGCATGCACCTGCTGAGCAATATTCGGTAGTACATCCAGATGTTGCATCACATCCAAGTTGTGGACCATCTAAAGGTGCAGAAGCACATTCAAATAAAGTAGAGGCATCGCAAACATCAGCAGTACATGGGTTCCCGTCATCGCATGATTCAGGACATTTCTTTTCCAGGCACGTGCCATTTTCGCATCCGTACCCACATTCTTCTTTTTCATATACCCATTCATCTACGTTACAGTTGGGATTGTAGAACCTGGTGTTGCCTTGGCAATATTGTTGTTCCGGAATTCCGGTACATGCGAGTTCTAGGCAAAGGCCGTCGCTACATCCATATTGGCAGGTCTCTCTAGAATAAGCCCAATTTCCATTTTCACATTCGG
>CAZBWC010000121.1:0-754 GCA_964495395.1 Microcaldota archaeon | reverse complement strand
TAGAAAGAGAGAGATTCAGCCTTCAAACAGCCTAAAAATAAAAAACCTAAAAAAATCAGTGTGCCTAATAAGATTATGGTATTTTTTCTAATAGGGGTTTCTGCCATTAGATATAGTCATAAGTAAATAAATATAAATGGCATATTTGCACGAACGCGGAGCTTGGAAAACCGATTAGCCCAACATGTCCTTAAGGCCCTGCAGTAAATCGTATTTAGGCTTAAAACCCAATTTTTGGATTTTTGATATGTCAGCATAGGAATTCCTGATATCGCCTGCACGTGCAGGAACATGAGCAGACTGCGCTTTAGCACCGATTACACCTGAAACAACTTTCAAAAGTTCGTTCATGCTTGTCGGCTTTCCGGTAGCCACGTTAAAAATACCGCCATCAGCATCCTTATTTTCCAGAGCCAGCATTATGGCAGCAACAACATCCTTAACATAAATAAAATCCCGCGTCTGCTCACCATCGCCATGTATAACTGGCTGTTTGCCGCTCTTCAGTGCATCCATGAACTTGGAGATGACTCCTGAATATGCAGAATCAGAGGCTTGCCTTGGCCCGAATACATTGAAAAATCTAAGCGAAACCACAGGAAGACCGAATTTTTCATAAAAAAACAGCGCATCCTGCTCTGCAAGAAGCTTGCTTTCCCCATAGGGAGACAGCGGCTTACATACGGCATTTTCATCGATTGGAGGCATTTGCTCGCCATAAACAGCCGCACTGCTTGCAAGGATTACTTTTTTC
>CAZBWC010000120.1:0-3492 GCA_964495395.1 Microcaldota archaeon | reverse complement strand
ACATTATGATAAAGAATTTCCTTGGTGAAAAACAAGCCAGAAAAGCAAGGCTTTTCCCACCTACAAAAGTTCAGGCTAAAGGTCAGGAACTTTCGATAACAGGCCCTGACAAGGAGGCATTGGGGCTCACATTTGCGAGCATGAGGACTGCAACCAAAATACGGAAGAAAGATTCACGCGTATTCCAGGACGGTTTCTACATACTTGAGAGGTCATGATTATGGCAGGAGAAAAAACTTCAAAGCAAAGTAAGCCTGTTTCAGGCAAGGCACATGCAGCTGCTGGCACTGCTACTGGAGCTGGCACGTCTAAAGTCAGGCTAAAGAAACGGGCGCATCCAAAATTCAATGTTCCAAACGCAGGTTTCATGGTGTCGGTAAAGCACAGGTGGAGAAAGCCGAGGGGCACCCACAACAAGAAGCGCATGCACATGGCATTCATGGGCGCTTTGCCGAGCATAGGTTACGGTAATCCTGCTTCAATAAAGGGCGTTCATCCATCAGGATTGCATGAAATTCTTGTACATAACCTGCAGGAGCTCCAAGGGCTTGCCGGAAAGGCAGTGCGTATTGCTGCTGCTGTTGGCATGAAGAAAAGAATGCTCATAGAAGCCAAGGCAGAGCAGATGGGGCTAAAAATACTCAATAAAAAGGCTAACAAGAATGCGGCTTCAAAGGACAAGGAAGTTCCTAAGGAAACAAAGGTGAAATGATCATGGGTTTATCAACTATAAAAAGACTGGCTTCAGATATACTCGGTGCAGGCATATCTCGTGTTCACATACGCCCTGACGGCATAGTGCGTGCTAAAGAGGCCCTTACCAGAAACGACGTCAGGAGCCTTATCAAGGAAGGCATTGTTTACAAAGAGCCCGTAAAAGGCAGGCGCAAAAAAACCGAAAAGAAGAGAAAGCGCTCTGGTAGAAGGCATGGTTCAAGCACCCAAGATCAGAAGAAAATGTGGATGAGGCAGGTACGCTCACAAAGAAAATACCTCGTACAGTTGCTTTCCGAAGGTTCACTTGAAAACGAGCACAAATGGATTATCTATTCCAAAATAAAGAGCGGCATATTCAAGAGCAGGAATGCAATGCATGCCTATCTGAAGGAAGCCAAAATGCTGAAGGATGCCAAGAAACCGCAGCCAGAAGCCTTGCAGTCGGCACCTGCAGCAACCAAAGCAGCAAAAAGCCCGAAAGAATCCAATTCATCAAAGGAAGCAAAACTACAGGAGGCTAAATCATGAGCGAAGCATTCGGACCTACTTACGATCTTGCTTATAGGCGAAGGAGAGAGGGCAGAACCAACTATGCCCGCAGGCTTGCCCTTATCAAATCAGGCAAAACGCGCCTGGTTGTAAGGAAAACAAACAAGCACGTGATATTGCAGTTTGTTGACGCTTTTCCAGAGGGTGACAAGACTCTTTCAATGACTGTCTCATCCGAGCTTAAAAAGTTCGATTTCCCTGCAAAGCGCAATGCTGCATCGGCTTATTTGACCGGCCTGCTTGCCGGTAAGAAGGCAAAAGCGAAAAACGTAAAAGAATTCATACTCGACATAGGCATGAACACTTCGAGCAACGGCAGCATAGTTTTCGCTGCTGCAAAAGGCGTTCTTGATGCTGGCATCGAATCATCCTATAAAGGGGACAAGTTCCCTGAGGGCAAGCTCAGCTCGCTTGAAGGCGACGCAAAAAAGCAGTTCGAGAATGCGAAGGACAAGATACTAAAGGGGTAACGGATAATAAGACATTGAAAATCGAATGTGATATTTATGGCTGAAAAAATCAAACCAACCGAAAATGCTGGATCATGGGAGCCGAGGACCGATTTGGGCCGGCAGGTCAAAGGAGGCTTCCTGACTACTATAGAACAAGTCATCGATACTGGTAAGCCCATTCTCGAAGAGCAGCTTGTCGACATACTATTGCCTGACCTCGAAATGGAGACCATGGAAGTGCGAAGCACCCAGCGTGTTACTGATTCAGGAAAGCGAACGAAGTTCAGGGTTGTCGTAGTGGTTGGCGACAAGAAAGGCCATGTCGGAGTTGGCGTTGGCAAGCATGATGAGATGCGGCCCGCACTTAATTCGGCAGTGCGCAACGCCAAGAAAAATGTTATTTATGTTCCAACCGGCTGCGGAAGCTGGGAATGCAAGTGCGACTTGTCGCATTCGCTGCCAAGAAAAACAGTTGGGAAGGAAGGCAGCACCATCGTAACGCTCAAACCTGGTCCAAGAGGACTTGGACTTGCTGCAAACCACGTTGTAAGGAAAGTTCTTTCAATGGCAGGAATCAAGGACGTGTGGAGCTTTTCGCTTGGTGGAAGCAATACCTATAACATGGCTCAGGCTACTATGTTTGCATTGAGCGGTTTAAGCACATTGAAACCAGAACCATCATCATGAGGGAAAAGGGGAAATATTTATGGCTAAAATTGCAGTTGTAAGGATAAGGGGAATTCGGAAAATCGACCCAGACATAAAGTTCACATTGGGATTGCTCAGATTGCACAGCCCTAATCACTGTGTGCTGGTCAACAACACTCCTGCAATGGTAGGCATGCTAAAAATCGTTAAGGATTACGTAACATACGGTCCTATAAATGAAAAAACTGCATCTACGCTCCTGCTAAAGCGCGGAAAATCGGCAGGAAATGCTCTTAAGGAAACAAAGAAAAAAGAAGAGCTGGAACAGCTTGCAAAAAAAATGTTCAGCGAGCCTAAAACCGAAGGTGTTGACCCTGTATTCAGGCTCAGGCCTCCAAGGAAAGGCCATCGCGATGTAAAGCTACAGTATCCAAAAGGCTCACTAGGCAAGCGCCCTGAGCTCGATACCCTGCTTGCAAGAATGATATGATAATACGATAATTACGGTGTATCCAGATGGCTAGACGAAAAGCAAAACAAAAAAGCAAATATCTTGGTCGCGGAAGCTTCGGTAAAGGTAACGTGAAGAACAAGCGTGGTGCAGGAAACAGGGGGGGCAAAGGAAACGCCGGCCTTCACAAGCACAGGTATACGTGGACCGTTAAATATGCGCCTGACCATTTCGGCAGGTATGGTTTTGCGCCTCTAAACCGATTCAAGATGCCTGTGATGCATTTATACGATATCCAGCAGCGCATAGCAAAAGGCACTCTTGGAAAATCCGGCAGCGCCTATGCTGTCGAATTCAACGGCAAAATACTCAGTACAGGAAACCTCACTCATGCCGTTAACATAAAGGCACTGGCATGGAGCAAGCGCTGCGAGGAAAAGGTCAAGCAAGCAGGCGGTAAGCTGGAGCAGCTTGAGCCTAAAAATGAGAATCCTGGCAAGTAGTTATCACGTTTTGGCCAACAACAAGTCCATCCTGCGCAACCTCTTTTTATCTTCTGATTCTCAAACTATGGTATTTATAAATTCTTTTTTTGTTATCACTGTATTAAATTCTACATTATTTCTGTTCTATCATTATCATTTTTTTCAGGATTCCTCTTCTCAACACTTCGTT